>JAGHBW010000106.1 GCA_021160765.1 Thermoplasmata archaeon | reverse complement strand
GTATATGAGGCGCAGTACTGGGATAGAGGAAGAGTTTTAACAATAAGGGAGCGCGGGAGGAGAAGGGATGTGGTGGGGAGGGTTCTGTTGGTTACAGCTGGTACCTCAGATATCCCCGTGGCCGAGGAGGCGAGGGCCATCCTTCTTTTCTATGGTGCAGAAGTTAAATGTTTCTACGATGTGGGGGTAGCAGGTGTTCATAGACTGCTTCCCGTGGTAAAGGAGGTGGAGAGTGGGGAATATGACATCGGCATAGTCTTCGCTGGGCGGGAAGGTGCGCTTCCAACACTCCTCTCCGCTTTAATCCCTATTCCTGTCATTGGAGTTCCTGTTAGTGTAGGGTACGGGTATGGCGGCGGTGGAGAAGCAGCTCTTAAGGCAATGCTTCAGAGTTGCGCACCTCTGGCTGTGGTGAATATTGATTCCGGTTTCACAGCAGCCATGGTGGCCCTAAAAATGCTGAGAAGGATAAAGGCTATAAGGGAAAAGTTAAAAGAGATAACAGGATAGAGATTACATCCTGAAAAGGAGTTCAGATTCTTTTTGAGGTGACGTGGAATGGTGGCAGAGGAGCAGGAGGCTCTGCTTAGAGAGATAAACGCTGAACTTGACAACGCTGAGAAGAGGCTCACCGCCCTGAGAGAGAAAAGAGATGCGATGAACGAGGAGGCCCGGGTGCTTAGAGAGCTTAGAGATGAGATGAACAGAAAGAGAAGAGAACTTCTGGACAGCATAAAAGACCTGAGGGAGAGAAGGGGTAAACTCATTGAGGAGCTGAAGATACATAGAGAGAGGATAAGGTACTTCTCCTCTCAACTTAGGACATTGAGGAACATTCTTATGGGGAGAAGAGGCGGTGGGGAGAAGGGTTCTCTCGACGACCCAGAGTACCTCAAAATGAGAATTAAATATTTGGAGGAACGGCTCCAGACAACACCCATGAACCTGAAGGACGAACGCAAAGTTCTTGAGGAGATAAAGCAGCTTTCCACGAGATTAAAAGAGATTGAGAGCAGGATAAAGGTTCCTATTGAAGAGGAGCTGGAGGGGGAGATGACCATTGAGGAGAGAATAGAAAAATTAGAGGACCTTCTGGGTAAGGAAAGGGATTCTGTAAAACTCCTAGAGGAGGATCTAGACAGCATAAAGGAGGAGATGAAGAAGTACGAGCCCACCTTGGACCACTTACGGAGAGAGGCTGACCATTATCACAAGGAGTATCTGAGAAAGAGAGAGGTGGCTGATTCCTACCATAGACGGTTTTTGGAATTGAGGGAGAGGGTGCTTCAATTAAGAGAGAGCCGGCGGAAGATCTATCAGGAGGCAGAGGAGCTTGTAAAAAAGCATCATGAAGAGGTGCTAAAAACCCTCCAGGACGAGGAGGCTATAGAGGAGGTTACGGAGGAGGCCATAGAGAAGCTGAAAAAAGGAAAGAAGATCTCCCTGTAGGGTGGTACCAATTGAAAGTGAAGGTAAACTATTACGGACTTTTCAGAGAGCTTCTCGGTATTGGGGAGGAGGTTTTAGAGATGGGGGGGAAGGTAACCGTAGGAGAGTTGCTTAAACTCGTTCTCAAGAAGCATCCAGAGCTTGAGAAGCACAATGGATCTATTTTCGTATCCGTGAATCACCGAAGCGCTGATTCAGAAAAGTTTATTAAAGAGGGGGACCAGGTTAGCATATTCCCCCCGGTGGGTGGAGGGTGAGAAACGGAGGCAGGTGAGAGTGAATGGAGCTGAGATTTGGACCAGCAGGAATACCCCTGTCATGCAAAGGAAGGACCATAAAGGATGGAATAGAGGACATACATGCACTGGAACTGGGTGCTATGGAAGTGCAACTCCTCCGACCCCACAAACCGATCTCGGAGGACGTGGACCTCATCCGTGAACTGGCATCTGAGCTGGATGTCTATATGTACGCCCATGCACCATATTATATGGATTTTCTGGGTAAGGAGGAGTACAGAAAAAGAAGTTATGAGAACCTTATATGGGCTGGAGAGACCGCAGAGAGCCTAGGAGCTAGAATATTGGTCACTCATATTGGGCTGTATCATGATTTAGACCCGAAAGAGGCACTGGAGGAGTCAATAAAGGTGATTCGCAGGGCTAGAGATCTTTTCAAGAGAAGAAATTACAAGGTGAAGATTGGAGTTGAAACCTCTGGGAGGCAGAAGGTGTTTGGGACTCTTGAGGAGGTGCTGGAGATCGTTCGTAGGGTCTCAAACGTTGTTCCTGTGCTAAACATAGGGAACATCTATTGCAGGATGGATGGGGCGCTGAACACATCAGAGGACTTCACAGATCTCATTTACGAACCTGTGATGAAGGTTACCAAATCCAAGGAGTTCTATTTCCACTTCAGCGGTGTGGAGAGAAGGGGGAAGGATAAGATAAAAACCACTCCCATAAAGAAGGGGGAACTGAAATTTGACACATTTATAGAATCTCTTCTGGATCACGAGGATTTCACTGCCACTATCATATCTGACTCTCCCTTATTGGAGCACGATGCCTATTATATGAAGATAATAATGGACCGGGTGAAACAGAGAAGGGCACTTAGAAAGAAGAAATCCCAGGAGAAGAGAGAGAGCAAAAAGTAAATCTTTATTTACACAGTCCGCCTATATCCCGCTGCTCTGGATGGTGTCATCATGTTCGGAAAGGCCAAAAATGGCTCCCTCGCCGTCGTGAGTAAGGAGTTGCCTTGGAAAAAAATCATTGTTATCGTCATAGCCATTGTAGCAGTTTCTGGAGGGGGCTATTTTCTTTACTCTCATTATTTCAGCAAAGAGGCAAAAAGTAATAAGACCCCGGGGGGGAGTGGAGGGGGGGCAAATAATACTACTGGAATGCCTCCAATTGCCAAATTCACAGCTAGCAGCACCCATGTGGATGTGGGTGAGAGCATAACATTCAACGCTTCCGCATCTTATGACCCCGATGGTGAGATCATAAGATACGACTGGGACTTCGGGGATTCCACCTCCCAGAGCACGGAGGTTCCAGTAGTGAACCACACCTATGGCGCTCAGGGAATCTACCAAGTAAATCTAACTGTCAGAGATGATCAGGGCCTCTCCTCCACCGCTACGATTACAATACACGTCTCGCCAGCAAATGTCACCATGGGGCCGTTTGTTGAGATCTTGCTCTCCCGGGACAATCCTGTATTTCCAAACTCAACAACGTTTAACTTCACCGTTCAAAGAGGAGTTGAAACTGTAAACATAACAGTGGACATGATGGGCCTTTCCTACGAATCGGAGGAGAGGAAGATAGGGAATGCTACACTTCAGGTTGTTCTTTACGACCCGTTTTTAAGGGCCATCTTCATCGAGAACTACACTTATCGGGGGAGGGAGGAGGTGGTGATACGCCCAGATCCTCAATCCTTCGCCATCCCAGGCGAATATACCCTGGAGCTAACATGCCTGGAAGGGACTACCCAGATAACGGTCACCATAAGTGTTAATTATACCCCCCTATAGTCGCATATTCTGTGTGCGGGGGTACCCGAGCGGTCAAAGGGGCAGGACTTAGGATTCTGTGGCTCAGGCCTTCGTGGGTTCAAATCCCACCCCCCGCACTTTAATTATTGTTTCATTAGATACTCACTAACGTGTGGGATTTGAACCGTAGGTCCTGAGCAGTTCCTTAAACGTGAAAGTGACGACGGAACTGCGAAGGCCGGAAGAAACCGATTAAAACTATTATGAGCAGAGGTTTCTTCCAGGTCAAATCCCACCCCCCGCACTTTAATTATTGTTTCATTAGATACTCATTAACGTGTGGGAATTGAACCTTTTGACTATCTCCATTGAGCGTATCTGTCCAGGAGGGATGAGATTCTGTCGCATAGATCTGAGCCGATAACTCCCTCATCCACTTTTTCCTGAAGATACTTTTTGGCATCATCTATGCTCTTCCTTGTGGAGATCACCAGAAGTGTCGCCATAAGTGAGTTCTTTATCCCATCCTCCAGGTCGCTTTTTTCAAGTATTTTATTCAGGTCGTACTTGAAATATACCTCTTTTCTCACGTTGAGCTTTCGTATTCTTTTCTGTGGTGGTGGAATCTTCTTCCTCCTCCTCATATCTCTCTTCCATCCAGACAATATACCACACCCGTTTATTCTCCCCTCTCCCATCTGCTCCCATACCTACCTCTTCCCTGACCCCTTCCTTGCGAGTATCCCCTCCGGTACCCCCGGGGCTCCATCTCATATTCCTTCTCACTCATGTCTGGTTCTTCTGAAACCTCCTCCACCACCTCATCTGTGTCCTCAAAGCTACCATACCTGCCCAGTCCGAGTCTCATATGCCCTCGGACAAGGGAGATGTATCCGTTCACAATCATAATAGTATCGTTCTCTTTGAAGTCCTTTCCCTGATCGTCCCATAGTGTCATTAATATTGATCCTGTGGAGTCGGCCACCCTCACCTCCCTAAGTCTTCTTGTGTCACCCCTCCTAGTTCTGACCTCCCTCTCCTCACCCATGTCCAGTATCTTAACCACTATGTTCACATTTCCCATCTTGGGTTGAAGGTCCTTCACCTTCACATATTCCAATTCCTCATTATTTCCTTCCATGCCGATTCCTTCCTCTAACTCTTTACCAAAGAACCTCCTCAAAAACCTCTCCGGTCTTCGGGGAAGATCTTGGCGATTTACAAAACATCAGATGATTATATATATACTTTGGCATATGTCCACCGCCATGGAAGAGGAAAAGGGTTTGTCTGGTGTTGAGAAGGAGATCCGGTCTCTAAGGAGAAGAGTTGAGCGGCTTGAGAAGGAATTAAGACTGCTGGCAACGGACATGTCCGGAGAGGGGGAGATGGGAACAATAAGCGTTGAAGGGGGGTTTATGGACCTCATTGAGGTTTTGGGCGACCTCGGAGGGGCAAGGGAGGTTGTAAAAGAGGGGGAACTGGATCTTGGAGGGTTGCTTGACCTTTTGACCAGGTTCTTTTTCCGTCAAGAGGCGCAGAACACGCAGATAAAACTTCTGCTTTTATCTCAACGCTACCACTTCAGTGAGGATGTATTTGATGAGCTCAATGACTTTTTAAGAGATGTGGAGGACGAGAGGTTTTCCATCAGCCAACTTAAATTCCGCTGGAGGGAGATAGAGCGGATGATCAGGGAGGATCTGAAAAAGATAGAAAGCAGGGACAAAACTATATAGCACCCGCTAATTACACCGGCGGTGGTTAAAATGGCCTACGTCATTGTGAGACTTAAAAGCGATGAGAAAGCACTTGAGAAATCCCTACTCTCAGAGGACATAATTACACGGCAGAGCATCTCTATCAGGGAAGGGGAAGCGCTGGGGAAAGAGGGCGGTGTGGAGTACATTCTGGTGGAGGGAAGCGAGGAAGCTGTAGAGAGGGTAAAAGAGATCGCTCCGAACAACATCCTTGAAGGGAAGGAGGCGGAGGAGATTTACAACAAGATCAAGGCAGAGGAGGAGAACGCAGTATCGGGAATGGGATTCGTCTTTCAATGACATTATAGTTGAAGAAACCTGCCACATCGCTTCTGGCCTCACTGTGCAAGGAGGATCATGTCCCCCACTTTTTAGTAGAGAGAAAAATAAATAAATACTATTACCTTTATACATCCATCAAGGGCCCGATGTGGTTTTCCAGACTTTTCCTAATAGAGCGTGAATTTTAGTGGCAGGTGATAAGAATGTTTGACGGAAGCCAGAGAAGGTTTTCAACCTCCGCTGCGGTATTTGTGGCAACCCTTATGGTTCTAACTGGCATCTCAACCCTGCTCTTTTTCTCTGCACCCAGCAGGGGTGCCAGCATAAGGGCGATTATTGACAAGGGTGACATCACGGTAACAGGTGATGAGACTTACACAAATGAGGTGTGGAGGGTGACCGGGGACATTACTATAGAATCCGGTGGCAAACTCACTCTTGAGAACATGACCATTTATATGAACTGCTCCTCTGACGGGGAATATGGAATCTATGTGCGCTCTGGTGGGGAGCTCATTATCCGAAACTCCACAATCACCACCACAAACACCACCGCTCTGATAGACGTGCCAACGGGACGCCAGTGGCTCAGGACGTGGGGGTACCACTGGAAGTTCTACATCTACGGCAAAGCAACCCTTCTGAACTCCACCTTCAGCTACCTCTGGGGTGGGAACACCATCTATTACCAAAGCGGCCTGGAGGGGGGGGTTGTCATCTTCAGCACTGATGATGTCCTTATACAGGGTTGCAGGATAGAGAAGGCAGAGAGCTCCGGGATCTTTATAGGCTCCAGCAGTTTTAGCTACTCTGATAATCCGTTTATAAAGCCGAAAATATACAACAACGTGATTGACAACAGCACCTCCCACGGAATTATGTCCTGTGTAGGGCATCCGGAGATCGTGGGAAATGTGATATCAAACGCATCCTACAGGGGTGTGCAGTTCTTCCTATACGGGGAGCCTCTCTTCAAAAACAACACAGTAAAGGACTGCGGCAGCGGGAGATATGTAAACTCCACCGTTCTAGATGCCACTTCAACCGGTGGTGTGTTCATTGACTTTATCTATTACTCCGGTTCTGTTCCGTATGTTTTTGAGGGGAACACAATCATTAACAATTCAAACGGCCTTGGGGTAAGACGGATCTCTAGAACCATGTCCAACAACTGCCATGTAATCGTGAGAAACAACACCGTCTCACACAACTGGCATTACGGAATTTACAGTGGACCTACATCTCCAACCGCATCAAGCCACTACGTCATTGACGCGATCATTGAGAACAACACCGTATCATACAACGGCTGGGATGGGATATACTTCAGCATCTGGGGGAACTTCCAGAACAAGTACCCCCGGGAGATTAAGTACAACAAAATCTTCGGAAATGGAGGGAATGGTATTCTAATAGGGAACCAGACCCCCGGGGTCTCCATGACAATATACAACAACACCATATACAACAACGAGGGATACGGAATAGAGTCCATCGGTGGAGGTGGGAAGGTATTTAACAACGACATTTATGGGAATGTTCTTGGGGGCATTCACACAAGGGGCGGAAGTGCAAGCATATACAACAACACCATAGATATTTCCTAT
>JAGHBW010000048.1 GCA_021160765.1 Thermoplasmata archaeon | reverse complement strand
GTGGGGGGTCCCCGGGGGGTGCCAGGATGATGCTTTTAAGAAGCTACCCCATGGGTGAGTACATAGAAAGGGTTAAGGAACTTCTAGAACTTGATCGCCTCCCCGGGGAAGATGAGTAAAACCCCGGGGCCTATATGCTTGACTCAGGAAGTGCTCAGGACCTTCAGTTCAAATCCCGGCTCGTTAATGGGCTCTGCTTGTATATTAATTAAAAGCGGGCCTGCCGGGATTTGAACCCGGGTATCCGGCTCCGAAGGCCGGAAGGATGTCCAGACTACCTCACAGGCCCGAGAAGGAGAGGGAAACACTGCAATATAACCGTTGCGCAGATGAAAAGTTAAAAAAGGGAGGTTTTGGATACACTTTCGGTGTTTTATACATGGCGATCCTCTCAGACCACGAGATTGTTCGTTACATCATCTCCCGGGGGCTTAAGATCAAGCCCTTCTCCGAGAAGAACCTGACACCCAACGGATACGATATGAGCATTGGCGAGGTGGAGATACCCTCCCGGGGGATGAGGATTTCAGAGGGTGAGATTACCATAATGCCTGGGGAGTGGTTCCTCCTATCCACCACGGAGCTCTTGAGGATTCCCCCAGAGCTCACAGCACAGATATGGCTCAGGACCTCCTACATAAGAAGGGGGTTTATGGGCTCCTTCGGGAGGATTGACGCTGGATTTCAGGGCACGTTAACACTGGCCCTTGTGAACATGTCCCCTGAGGAGCAGAAGATAACCATCGGAGATAGGGTTGTTCAGGTGGTCTTTGAAACACTATCTTCTCTCCCGGAGAAGGTCTATTCTGAGAGGTCTGGAAACTACCAGGGTCAGATGGGGATCACAAAAGAACCCTTAAAGAAAAAATAAATAGATAGTAGTAGATAGAGGTCAAGGGGCGAGATAGATGCACGAGGAGATGTACCCTATATGTGGGGCATGCGAGAAGGGAAGGCTTCTTCCCTTTTACGGACCTAACGGCACAGTTGTCTATTTCTGCACGCACTGTATGAGAAAGTTCAGCGGATACACTGAGGAGCCTGTAGTGGATGGTATTCCCGTATTTTCCAATATGGCCCATTACAGCGAGCCGGAGGAGAGGGTGGAGGAGAGTGTTGAGGAGAGCCCCCTCATTGACGAATATGAGAGGATCTTCCTGAAGTACCTCCCCGACATCATAGAGGAGGGAGAGGTCTACTGTCCGTTCTGCGAGATCCCCATGGAGAAAAAAGGAGTAATTTACGTCTGCTCTGAGTGCGGGTATCGCGACTGATGGAATCCCCTGGCAACAATGTAGATCTCTGATGAGGAAGTCCTGGACGCCTTGGGGGAGGTCAACCGCACACTTCTGAACTCCTCCCTGTATTTTTTGAGAACCTCCTTCGTATCCATTCCCTCAAATATCTTCACAACCATTGAGCCGCCCCTTCTGAGAAGATCCCTTGCAACCTGAAGGGCTGTTTCCGCCAACTCTGCAGACCTTGCCTGGTCCATGATGTATATCCCGGAGATGTTGGGGGACATGTCAGAGATTATAACGTCAAACTCTTC
The DNA here is from genome assembly GCA_021160765.1 of Thermoplasmata archaeon. GTDB lineage: Archaea > Thermoplasmatota > Penumbrarchaeia > Penumbrarchaeales > EX4484-36 > EX4484-36. The sequence continues at coordinate 2,070 of JAGHBW010000048.1, read as the reverse complement.
GCACACCTCTTTAACCCTCTTAATTGTCCTCTCATCCCTCACGTCTCCTTTAATGAAAACTGCTCCCTCAAGTGGCTCAATCCTCTTCAGATCCACCCCCACAACCGTTCCCTCCTCACCCACAAGTTTTAAAGCCGCCTGGCTCCACCCTCCTGGAGCTGCACCAAGGTCAAGCACCCTCATACCCCTCCGAATAACCCTGTACCGGTTGTTTATTTGAAGAAGTTTGAAGTAGGCTCTTGAGCGGTATCCCAGCTCTTTTGCCTTCCTGTAGTAGTACTCCTTCTTCTTCTCCTTCACCCACCTCTTTCCCATACTCCACCTCACTCTATTAACTTGAGCCTGCCAAGCTGAGGCTCATATATTCTGCTCTCCTCCATAAGCTCAAGAAGGATCTCATCCAGCCTTGCCTCATCTATTCCCAGGTCCGCCACCCTCTTCCTCAGATCGTCTATCACCACATATTCCACCCCTTCCCCCATCTCCTTTATGATCCTAAAGACCTCCTCCTTTGAATCCTCCTTTTCCTCCTCCACCACCTCCTCTCCCTTCAACCTCTTGGCCGGTGCAGTGAGAACACTCCTGAGCGCTGTAATTATTCCCTCCTTAAACCTCTGGTAATCCACCGCCGGATAGTAGTCCAAGCTTAAAAGCGCACCCACCGCGATCTCCCTGGGAAATCCCATCTCAATGAGCTTTTCCACCTCTGGTTCTTCCATCTCCTCCAAGGCCCTTCTCGCCTTCAATCTCAGTAGGGTGTGGCGAGCCGTCTCCACAGTCCACCTCGCCCTAACCTCCTCGTCCACCACGTAGACCCTCTCCGCCCGAAGGGAGGGGCGAAGATCCCCCTCCTCCGTGGTAAAGGTTCTGCTTTTAGCCACTACTCCAACAAGTGCTGGCTCCTCTATTCTGAAGAGGGATGCTGACGCCTCCGCCTGGTACTGCCCGGCGGAGAGGTAGAACTTCCCCAACGGGTCCTGAACCTGAAACTTCCAGAAAGGCTCCACGTCATCCCCCATGTTCTCCTTCAGGATGAGCACCCCCACAATGAAGGCCCTGTTAACCCTCGCACCCAGCGGGGAGACAACCATTCTAGGTTCTGATGCGGTTCCTCCCTCCTCATACCTTGAGGAGTTGTACTCATCGGAGAATATCCTGACCGCCGCCTGCCTGGCCCTCATAATTCCACCTCCTCAACCTCTTTAAGAAGCCTTTCCGCCTCCTTCACTGGATCCTCTTCAACGGGTGTGATCTCTTTAGGAAGCAGGGTGGGGCCGAAGTCGTCCAAGATTGACGTGCCCCTCATTTTGTACCACTTCCCCTCCAACCTCTTTCTCAGCTCCTCCTCTATCCAGAGGATCTCACCCCTGCCCTCAGCAGCCTCCAGCGCCTCCTCTGGTGTCATCCCCAGTATCCTAGATGTAATCTCCCTGTTGAGCACCACCTGTGCAGCACCAAATCCATCATCCAGAACGGCCTTTACCCGAAGGTCAGGGTATCCCTGCTGCGTTCCGTGAACCATGCATGTGGAATCTCGGAGCATACGGTTGCAGACAGGACAGCGGAATATAAGTCCCGACCCCTCCCTCACCTCCAAAATACACCCCTCAACCTCCACGTCCTGCTCCCCCTTCAATGATAGGTCCGACAATGTCTTCCTAACCCCTCTCTCCTCCACAACCTCAACCTCTCCCCCCTCCTCAACAACGCACCTGTCATCTATTCCAAGTTGAGGTATTCCCCTCCAGTTCTTCACATAAGCGCCCTCAATCCTGTAGCTCTTCCCAACCTGAAAGCGCACCTCTCCCCAGTTGGTGAACCGGATGGTGCCTGTCTCATCACCCAGCACGCCCTCCTGTATCTCTTTCTCCTCTCCTGAAACGGTGACGACCTTCTCAGCAGCTTGCACCACTCTACCGGTTACAGAAACAAGATTGCTTTTGGGTGTTATCTCCGCTATCTTAACCTCAACAGGCGTTCCAAAACGGGGAAGGCTCTTTACGTCTAGGTCTTGAAGCTCCCCGGGGGCCTCCTCCACCCCCGCCAGCGTTCCAAGGTTCACCTCCACCT
>JAGHBW010000209.1 GCA_021160765.1 Thermoplasmata archaeon | reverse complement strand
GTCCAATAAGTATCACCAGTCATATATATCCCTACAGAAAGAGTTAAGGGAGGTGGAAAGCCGACTCCGCTGGCTGGAACACCTCCTTAAAAGGGAGGAGGAATCTCTATCATTTTGGAGGGAGAATGAGGAGAGGATGAGGAAGGAGGACGAGGCTGATCAGAAGAGGCCGATAGAGGAGATCGTTGAGATACTTGAGAAATACTATTCAGCAAGGGAGGAGAAAAGAAGCGCTGAGGAAGAGGAGGAAATGGAGCTGAAGAAAAAGGCCTTTGATGAGGGTAGTGGAGGGAAGAGTGCGAAAGAGGGTGGGGATTCGGGAGGTAGCGAGGGGGATAAGGAGGAAATTGTTGAGGGTGGGGATAGTGGAAAAAAGAATGTGGGTGAGGAGAAGGAGGTGAAGGGGGGTGAGGGTGGATGATAGTTGATGAGAAGCTTAAGGGAATCCAGGAAAGGATTCGGGAGCTTCGCTCTGAACTTGATACTAACAGTCTTAAGTTCAGGAACCTCGTTGAGAGGGCCAAAGAGGAGAGAAAGAAAAGGGATGAGCTAAACGCTCAGGTTAAAGAGTTGTCCAAACAGATAAGATCCCTGTTTGAGGAGAGGGAAAAGCACTTGAAGAGGGCGGAGGAACTCAAAAAGAAGAAAAATGAGGTTTATGAGGAGATGGCCCCATTCAGCGGAACGGTAAGAGAGCTGAAGGAGGCTAGGAACAGGTTCAACGAGGCGGCCCGGGGAAGGGAAGAGAGCCTCTTACGGAGGCTTCAGGACATAATGGTTACCCTTAAGGAGAGGGACCTCTCACCTAAGCAGGAGCTTTTCCTCTTTGAGCAGGCGCTTATATTGAAGTACAGGATTATAGCAAGGCGTGCGGCGGATGCGCTCCATAAAAAGATTCTTGGTTTAAGAGAGGAGTCTCTCCTCCCCTATATTGAGAAGTTAAAAGAAATAGACAAGGAACTGGATGAGGAATATCGGACTGCAAGGGAGCTCCTAGAGAGGGCTAGAGAGCTTATAGCCAAAAGGGATTCAGCAAGGGCGGAGGCTCAGGAGCACCATCAGAAGTTCGTTGAACTGGACAGGGAGATAAAAGAGGTTAAGATCAAACTGGATGCCGCTAGATTAGCGTTAAAGAAGTTAAGAGGGGAGGAGAGAGAGTTAATTAAAAAGCTCAGAGGCGGAAGAAAGGCCCGTCTGGAACTGGAGAAAAACCTGCGTCTCCAGGAGGCAAGGAGGAAGTACAAAAATGGCGAGAGCCTCTCCCTGGAGGAATTGCGACTGTTGATGGAGGCAGGCGACGTCTAAGTTCTTACTCCTTCAATCTCCCCTGGAGATCTTGAGAAGGTGCACCTCAAAGAGAAGGGTTTTTCCCTTAACCTCCTTGTTGAAGTCAACCTTTATGTTCCCCCCCTCAACGTGGACAAAGGCCTGATCCACTTTGTCGCTATCCGGGATTCCTTTAGCGTAGTTGTACAGGGTGCTGTTGTAGTACTTGAAATGTTCCAGCGGTATTCTAATATAGCCCTCTATCTCGGAGGTGTAATGCCTTACAACTATCCTGTTTTGCTCCACTGATATGTCCTCTACAGTGGAGTTCCAGGGGAACGCCTTGTATCTTTCCCCCACTCTGGGTGTGTTTTGGAAGGTCACGCGGTCTCCCTCTATTTTCACAACCTTGCATGGCCACCCCCAGAAGGGGTGGGTGTAAACAGCGTCAACTTTTGGTTCTTCACCGGAGAAGTTCTCCTTGAACTGCTCTACGGTTAGATTCACGAATAGTGGGACAAACTCTGTCTCGGGAATCCACATGATCAGGTTTGGGTCCGCCGGCCCGTACCCCTCCTCTGGGGGAACGGTGATGTTCCTTGTCTCCCCCACCCTCATCCCGATAACACCATCTTCAAACCCCTTTATCATCCTTCCAGAGCCTACAACGAACTCAAGCGGTTGATAGGTAGACTGGGGGGTGAAGCCAGGGGATTTTGGTATCAACGGATTATCAGCAATAGCGCGGATGGACGTGTCAAAGACCTCTCCATTGGGGAAACGGCCAATGTAGTCAACGGTTACCTTATCCCCCTCCTTAACCACAAGGGTTTCTTCCTTTTTTTCTTCGCTCTTTTTAAACTTGTCCCCCACCAGGTCCCAGACTACTAGGCCAGCTATAAAGAGTATGCTGGCCAACAGGATCCCCATGCAGACCTTCTCTACGTCCATCCGTCATCCCCCGTCTTTTTCAATCCTCATACAGCCACTCTTCATCTATTCTGCGGTAATCAAATATCTCTCCCTCATCAAAAAACAGCGATATTTCTCTTTTCGCGCTCTCAGGAGAGTCAGAACCGTGAACCACGTTTCTCCCGGTGAAAAGTGCAAAATCACCGCGGATAGTCCCGGGGGAGGCCTCTTTAGGATCTGTCTTTCCCAGCATACTTCTCACCACCTTTATGGCGGAGTCTCCCTCCACCACCATGGCAACCACAGGTCCAGAGGTGATGTAAGAGATAAGGGGTTCAAAGAAGGGCTTTCCAGTGTGCTCTTGATAGTGTCTCTCGGCGAGATCCCTATCAATCCAGAGCATTTTCATGGCCACGATCTTCAGACCTCTCCTCTCCAATCTCCCAACAACCTCCCCCACAAGCCCCCTCTGAACACCATCTGGTTTCACCATGACGAATGTTCTCTCCCGGGCCATATATATCACTTTCTCCCTATATACCTCTTCGTCCAGCGAGTGTGCTGGGGGTCCCTTTTGAGGATTATCATGTTCTTGAAGCACTTGTTAGAGCAGAAGTAGAGTACAGTACCATCTCTCTTTATGTACATCCTCCCTGTACCGGGCTCTATCCTCTCTCCACAAAAGGAGCAAACCCTGCTCTCCACCATTTTCGTCACCTGACCGAAAGCTTTCTAGCCTCTCTAGCAGACTCCCTGAGCATCAAGATGTCTCCGAGCCTTACAGGGCCCATCACATTTCTGGTTATAATTCTGCCCTTATCCTTCCCCTCTAAAACCCTCACCTTCACCTGTGTGGCCTCCCCGCTCATCCCAGTCCTTCCTATGATCTCTACCACCTCTGCGGGGATTCCTTTGTTATCCTCTCCAGCCATCTCAAGACCACCTCATCTGAAGGAGGGTTACTTCTTCAACTCCTCTATTTTCTTCTGCAGGTTTTCTATAAGAACTCCAGCCCTTCCAGGGTTCACAACAGCCACTGAGGATGTTGAAACCTTAAGCCCCGCAGCCTTCCCCAACTCATTTTTGCTGGGAACATAGGCGTAGGGTATCCCCTTCTCCTCACACAACATTGGTATGTGAAGCATGATCTCTGGGGGACTAACATCCTCAGCCATAATTACAAATTTCGCTCTCTCCTTCTCAATGGCTTTTGTGACCTCATTGGCCCCCTTCCTGATCTTTCCAGTTGTCCGGGCCAGTTCTACTATCTCGTAAACAGATTCTGTTAATTCCTTCGGTGTCTCAAACTTCACATAAGGTGCCTTCGCCATTATCTACACCTCCTTCAAACCCTCATGGGTTCTCATCATTCACAGGTGCCTCCCCCCTTGGGAGAAGGCAAGCAGTCAATCAGATAACTATATTTATACTTTTTGAAGAAGTATCAGACCCGCTTCTGTATTGGGCATATTCAGCAGGTCAGTCCTCTACAATTATCTCCTTCTCTATAACGAAGGGCCCAACATAATCACAGTCTTTACAGTGATATACGCCGCCGAAAAAGAATGCCCCTTCATAATAGAGCTCTCTACCACCGCACTGAGGACACTGAAGGCTTACAATTCTTTTCTTTCCCTTTTTAATAAGCCTCCCTTCAAACTCCTCCTTTAGCCTCTCAACCCCTTTCTCATCCAGAATTTCATCGGCCCTCACCCTTCCCAGGCGCTCATCGCTGTCCCTAGGGCTCTCCTCTGTTTCCTCCCTTTTGAGCTTTCCAACCTTTCCGAGAGAGACTGTAATATCATAGTGCAGGTCCTTCACCTCCCCCCTTTTTCCTTCAAGGACAAGCTTTCCTTCCGGTCCGTAGGCCTCAAGCCTGTAGATCGTTGGGTTAAGGAGGAAATATACCAGGAGGATTGCACCACCAATAAGAAGAAAGATTACGTATGCCACACCGAACACCAGAAGTACAAACCCCGCCACTAGATAAAGATATGAGAACCTTTTCCGGGAGGTCACAGTAGCGCTCTCCACTTTAAACCTACCACCTCCCGCAACCTCAACAAAAACCTCATCGCCAATAATCTTCACCTCTGCGTCTGAAGGAGACACCTCATTCATTCGCTCCGTCCCTCCTGTATAATTTAAGAAGGGTTCTTCCCCCCTGGAACTCTGTTTTCCCCACACCGGCCCCGATGAGTTGCAGATTTCCTGGCATATCGTCCTCTCTCCTCCAGATCTCAACAAGCCCCTTAAGGAGAGCAGCTCCTGTTGGCGTTAATAACTCCCCCTCCCACGGCCCTGGGCGATAAGGGATACCCCTGAGTATGATTCTCGTGGCGGGTGCAGGCACTTTAAAGAGGCCGTGGG
>JAGHBW010000069.1 GCA_021160765.1 Thermoplasmata archaeon | reverse complement strand
CCTTGGGGTTGTACTCCCCTCCTCCTGCCCCCCACGAATTTGATACCCCGCGTATATTGTACTGGTTTGCCCCGGGGCGTGTGTGGGCGTAAACCCACTGAAGCCCTCCAACAGCACCTGTTATGAAGAGCCCCTCACCAACCGAGAGACCTATCAGGCGTGCCCCCGGGGCCACCCCCCTCCTGGCGCCTCCAGATGCATCCCCATTCCCCGCAACTGTGCCCGCGCAGTGAGTACCGTGTCCAGAGGAGGTGTCGGAGTTTTCCACCTCCACCCATGGGTCCTCTCCAGTGTCGGACTTCAGGTTCATTATGGTCTTCTTCCCATAATCAAGATCGGGATGTCCAGCATCTATACCGGAGTCAAGAACCACCACCGTCACCCCCTCCCCATCTATTCCACTCCAGTCCTCTGTAGCACCCTTCTCTACTACAGAATCCCAGGCCCACGTGACGTTTATTGTGGCTGTGGACTGGTCCATGTAGAAGGTGAGCCTCTCGTTGTACTCACACCAGAAGAGGTCCCTCTCTCTCATGAGCCTCTCCAGTGCCCTGGCAGTGCCGTTCACGTGGAGGGCGGGAACCACGCTGAAGCGATATACAATCCTGAAGCCTGATGACCTAACCGCTGCCAGATCCTCTGAGGTTATCCTCCCAGGGAACTGTATGATCATGTCAATGGCGGTATCTGGTCCCACATTGGAGATGACCTTCTCAAGGAATGGGTCAATAACCCCCATCTGGCCTAAACCCTCCGCCACTCTCTCCGTGCTCCTGTAGAGCTCCACAGTTAAATCTATGCCCAGTTCTACCTTCCCCTCCGAGGAAACCCCTGAAAAGATGGAGAGCGTGATAAGTGTCACAAAAAAAAGCCCTGAAACCTTTCTCAATATGCCGTGCATATACCATCACCAGTTAGGGTTCGGGTTAAGGAACTTCTCTCTTAAACTTTTCCGCTAATTCTCTCCTTTAAAGCCCTCATTACACTCTCCGCCTGCTCCCTTCTCATTCCCTCCACCATCAGGAGGTCTTCAAGTATGACACCGTCAAAGTCGGATAGATCCCTATACCCCGCTGAGTAGAGGAGGGCAGCGGTCCTCCCGTCCACCCCCAGCTCCCTTCTCAGCTCCTCAGCACCATCCGTCTCCTCAACGCTCTTCCTGCTGAAGAATATCCAGAATACAAATAGAAGGATGATGAAGAAAAAGAAGCCCCACTTTGGAGACCCAATAAGTGCTATGAAGATCACTGTAAAGAGGAGATCCAGGACAAGTATCGTCAGGAGGTCGCGACCTTTCATACTGTTCACTACCCACACAAATTGAGCTCAAGGTATATTAAGGCCCCGATGCTCTTTCAATTATGGCCCATAGACTGGGGGGGATTGTGGTGGGGGAGGGGGTTGCTGTCCTGGAAATGGGCCTGCCTCCATTCCAGGTGCGGTTGGTGCTTCTGGTGGCTTGGCGGAAGGCGCTTGGGGTGGAATCTGGGGTGGGGCACCCCCGGGGGGAATCTCACCGCTTCTCTTTTTCATGAAGAAGAAGAGGAGAACAACCACTATAACCACGATAACCAAAACGCCTATGAGGGTATAAAGTGCAGCTCCGCTTAAGCCCCCCTCCTCCTTCGGGGTGGTCTTTGGGGGTTTCCTGGGGGGTATTGTTCTCATTACTGGGTGGTGCGGGATGTCTTATTATGAACTCTCTTGAGGTGGCCTCTGCTGTGAGATGGGATGGGCTTGAGTCCTTCGCTATAACCTTGATTCTGTACCTTCCTTCCGGTACCTGGCTCACGTTCCATATGTACTGGGTGTCCGTGAGGTCCACGACAATTGTCAGCCAGACGTTTCCGTCGGAGGAGTATTTGAGGGTGTAGGTTAAGGAGTCTCCATCTGGATCCGATGCCTCCCACGCTACGGTGACCAGGTTGTTGTATTCTCCACCATCTGGTGATGTAATGCTGACCGCTGGGGGATCTGGCCTTTCAATGGTAATATTGGCATACCTCTCATCAGTCAAATTTGTCACGTCTTTTACCACCGCCTTGAGCATATATGTTCCTTCTGGCAGGTCGCTGACATCCCACTCATAGTTCCCTACAGCGTCCTCAGAGAGTGTGATTAGATTCCACATGGAGGAGGTGGTCTCTTTCCAGTAGAGTTCAACGGTCAGATCGTCCATGTCTGGGTCCTCTGCGGACCAGTAGAGTGTTACAGAGTTTCTGACCTTTTCAGTGGAGGTGTAGAAGTCAGAAAGGTGTGGTGGATCCGGATTATACACGTGAAGGGTAAGCTGATCAGCAGGAGACTCTTCCTCATAGCTGTCCCGTGCTACCACAGTGAAGATGTAATTTCCATCCTCAACCTCGCTGGTGTCCCACACGAACTGGCCTGGGTTGCGTACGTTCTGAAGGAGATATGTCTTCTTTCCCATATGAAGATAATACAAGGTGACGTTGAGGTTCTCTGAAGGTTCCTCCTCATCGGTGGCAACCCATTTAATTGTGACCTCTCCGCTCACTGTCTCCCCGTCCCTTGGCGAGGTAAAATGGACAGCCGGAGGATCGTTATTCAGTATGGTAAAGTTGCCTGAGAGGGCTTCAGCAGTCATCCTGTCTGAGTCCTTTACAATTACTTTCAATCTGTAGTTGTTCCCATCATCGTACTTTGTGGTGTCTAGGGCGTAGTTCCCGGTGTTCGCTGCGTCTGACAACAGTGTCTGCCAGTTCTCTCCTCCATCCTGTGAGAGGTAGAGGGATATCTTAAGGGAGGAGGGGCTGTCTTCATCGTCCGATGCGCTCCAAAGTACGTTTATCACGCCAGACAACCGTTCACCACCCTCAGGATAGACCATGCTTACTGTGGGCGGGTCAGGATTCTGGATGGAGAAATCCGTGGCGCTTTCTACAGAAGCGGACATATTGTCACTGTCCCAAACAACAACCTTGAGCCTGTAATTGGTGCCATCGGGAACCCGCGGGTTCATGGTATCCCAATCATAGTGCCCCTCATTGGTTATGTTCTCCACAATGGGTACCCAACTTCCATAAACCCCCCTCCTGTAGTAGAGAGAGACGTTCAACTTTTCAGACGGGTCTTCATCGTCGGAGGCGGACCAAACAACAGTGTACACACCCGTTAGGACCTCACCACCGTTGGGCGTGAAGAGACTGACAGTGGGTGGATCCGGGTTAAGAATTGTAAACCAGTCGCTCACCGCGCTTGACACACCGTTCCACGGGTCGGTTACCGTTAACCTTATCCGGTAATCGCCATCGGGAACGCTTTTAGTATTCCAGTTGTAGCTCCCGCTGTTACCATAACTGTTCTGGATAACAGTCCACGACCCACCAGCCTTTTGATATTCAATCTTTATTTTCAAGCTCCCGGGGGCTGATTCATTATCAACGGCGTTCCAGCGGATCTCCAAATTGTCCGAATATGTTGTACCGCCCACGGGGGATAATATGGTGATCCGAGGTTTATCATTGGGGAAGGTAATCGTTCTGGTGGTGTCTGCTCTTGGAGTATATCTCATGTATCCGCCATTGTGCTTTTTGGGATAGAGGTCTTCCATCAACACAAAATACACTTTGGCCCGGTAGTAATCCGGATTCCTGAGCATTGTTATCGTTACATTGACCCATGCGGAGGTGTTGGTTTTACCTGCAAATGCATCTATTTTTGCGATGGGGGGGACATTCAACCTTCCGTTTATCATGCTCTTGATAGCGGCATCTATCTGGGTGTTGTTGGCACTGGTGCTTCCTCCAACCCTCCCAACAACGCCGTCAACGATAACTGTGGGGAAGGCACGTACCCCGTAGAAGGAGACCCTGGCATTTGAACCTGAGTAGGCGTATGAATCACCAGAGTGCCACTCCATTATGGTGCAGTTCTTGGGGAAATAGGTTTTGTCATTGGCTATCCTATCCAAGGCGCCGATCACCCCGGGGCAGTATCCACACCATGTCCCTGTGAAATCCTCCACGGGGACTACCCTTCTTGTCCCTGTGCTCACCCGGGTTTTATTGAGCGGGACCCACAGGGAGTTGTAAGACAAAGCAGCGTTAAACGTCCTTGACTGGTCGTTTATATATCTGGTAGATGTTTGCTTCATGGATTGGAATATAATCCCAAAGCTCAGTTTTGACTTGTTCCAGCTGCTAGAGATGGAGAGAGAAACGTTGTAATGGTAGGTGTTGTTGACCACAGAAGTTCTCACAGTTGGGATGGATTCTTGAAATGGTTCATCACTGCCACCGATCACATAGGCCATGGGGAAAAGTGTCCCTATCAATAACAATACAATAATTATTGATGCTTTTCCGGTCATACTATCACCGTATTCCACAATTTTAGTTTACACAAACTTTTTTATTCCGCCCACACTTCCCATTTGTCTGGACTGAAACATAAGTATGGCGCATGATATATAATTTTTGGTTGGCGGGACATTCTCATTGCCCATCTACGGGCTGCTGGTGAAAATTTACGGAGAAATGTTTAAGTGGGAGTGCCCTTTACGAGAGTTAGGTGAACCTAAATGAGAGTGTGCGTAGCATCTGAAGGGCAAGGAGGTCTTGACGACGCTGTCTCCATGCAGTTTGGCCGGTGTCCTGCATATACGATTGTTGACGTTGAAGGTGGCACCGTACGCGATGTAAGAGTTATCCCGAACCCCGG
>JAGHBW010000158.1 GCA_021160765.1 Thermoplasmata archaeon | reverse complement strand
CTTTTCCCCCAGATGGTCATCACCAGAAACAAAGGGTTTGCAGTGGTCATCTCATAGAGATTACTCTGAGATACCATGGGACATAGATTGAGCGGGCCCTTCTTTTTATTCCACTAACCGTTGCCCTAGCAACCTTTTCAGGGGTCACAGCGAATCTTCTCAAAAGGTCTACCTCTCCTTCAAAGGATGGGTGGGAGAAAAAATCTGTTTTAACCGGCCCGGGATAGACAGCCATAAGATGAACACCTCTCTTCTTATAGTACTTCCTGGCCCCGACAGTGTAGTAATGAAGAGCGCTCTTCGCTGCACCATATCCTGTCATTCTTCTGAACCTCACGTGGACTATGGCGGATATCACGTTCACAACAACCCCGCCCTTAAGCTCCGGAAGGAGCGAGAGGGAGAGCTCAATGGGGGTTAAGTACAGAAGCTGGGTCATTCTCCGGTACTCCTCAACAGGAACCTTCAGAGGGTCCCCCCAGTATGCGTATCCAGCGTTGTTGATGAGCCCGTGCACCACAATACCCTTCAATCGGTGAGCTAGCTCCTCTCCTGCCTTGGGACGGGAGAGGTCCATCACTATGTAGCTGAATCCACTGTGCCTCCTTTCAATCTCCCTAAGTTTCTTCTCATTCCTGCCCACTCCCACAACCTCCGCCCCCCTTTGAAGGAGAAGTTCAGAAATAGATCTACCTATCCCCCTGCTTGCCCCAGTGACAATATACAAATTACCGGCAAACGAGTTGTCTTTCATTGAAAGTGACGCTCTTTGATTATCTTGCAGTAAACCCTAACTATCTCTCTTGCGGGCACGGAACCTCTGTGAACCACCCTTCTTTCTGTCTTTATATGATCAATAACTGCTCTGACCCTGCCTACAGTGATAATGTCTCCAATGTAGAAATCCTCATCCGGGTGGGCATATATCTTGTGGGAAGTGGTGCGGGCACCGCGATTTATGGAGACCTTTACGGGAACCTTATCGTAGTTAACCGCCCACACGGTCATTATTTCAGATGCCTGGGCCCTCTTCACCCTCCTCCCATCCTTGAGTTCCAGCGCCTTTATGAGAAGGGTGTGCTCCCCTTGATAGATCTCCTCTCCCACTCTCAAGATTTCGTCCTCTGGGAAGACCACTTCTCCTCTTTCAGTCCTCTCCTCAAAGGAGACGTTCAGCCGGAGGGTGACGTCCTTTGGTATCGTTATCTCCTCCTGATGTGTGAAGCCGCACTGCTCGCAGCTTACGGTGGCTGTGAAGGTTCCACCAGCCCGGGGAAAACGCCCTTTTAGTATCCTATGTGGTGTTTCAGCAGCGCAGGATGGGCAGTAGAGGATAATACTGCTATCCTCGTTTAAAAAATAATCCTCACCGTGGCTTCTCTCCATCATCTTCATCCCTTTTTATTTCTGATTTAACGCCTATCCTGAAATGGTATATGAAACTTTGCGGAGATAGGAGCAACAGGGATAGAAGTAAAATAGGCGAATTGCTTGGGGAAGGTAGGTGATTTGATGCTCTCAGAGGAAGTGATCCGGGAACTGAAGGAGATTGTGGGGGACGAATACGTGGTGACGGACCCCGCAGACCTGTACGTCTACGGCTTTGACGCCTCCATACATCACAGGGATGCAGATGTGGTTGTAAGGCCGCATTCTACAGAGGAGGTCAGTAGAATTGTGAAGCTGGCCAACAGAAGGAAGATCCCAATCATGCCAAGAGGTGCGGGGACTGCACTCGCTGGACAGGCGGTTCCTGTGGATGGAGGGATTGTGATAGACCTTCAGGAGATGAACAAGGTGCTTGACATAAGGGTTGAGGACCTCTACGTTATTGTCCAGCCGGGAGTTGTTTATGCGGAACTTAACAAGATCCTCAAGCCTTACGGCTTTTTCTTCCCCCCCACCCCTGGTTCCGCTTCGGTGTGCACCATAGGTGGTATGGTGGCTGTCAACGCCTCCGGAATGAGGGCCCTCAAGTATGGGGCGACCAGAGACTACGTGATGGCCCTTGAGGTTGTCCTTCCAACGGGTGAGGTTGTTCGTATGGGAACAAGGACGATAAAGAACTCATCTGGATATCAGCTGGAAAAGCTGTTCGTTGGAAGTGAGGGCACACTGGGTGTTATAACTGAGGTTACCCTCAGGCTCCAGCCCCTCCCACCAGAGAGGGCAGTGACCATAGCAGCTTTCCGTACACTTAAGGAGGCTGGACAGGGAGTTTCCAACATTATAGCAGATGGATATCTTCCCTCCGCACTGGAGATTATGGATGATGTGTGCATAGACGCCGTGAACAAACACAAAAATGCAGGCCTCCCTCAGTGTGCAGGGATACTGATCGTTGAGGTTGAGGGGCACAAGGAGGTTGTGGAGGAGGACCTGAAGAGGGTGGCCAGGATACTAAAAGAGAGCGGAGCCTTTCAGGTGGAGTACACCCGGGATCCCGAGGAGATGGCAAGAATCTGGTCTGCCAGAAGTGCGGTCCTCCCTGCTCTCTCCTCTTACGGCGAAACTTTTGTCTCTGTATCCCTTGCGGATGACATGTCCGTTCCCATCTCAAAGGTTGCAGATGCAGTGGTGGCTTACAGGGAGATAGCAAAGAAGTACGGTTTTGTAATAGGGATATACGGCCACGCCGGAGATGGAAATCTTCACACGAAGTTCCTCCTTGACCCGAAGAGCGAGGAGCACTGGAAGATGGCGGAGAAAGCCGTTGGTGAAATCTACGACGTGACCCTCAAACTTGGGGGAACAGTATCAGGAGAACATGGGATAGCCATCACAAAGGCACCCTATATGAAGAAAGAGCGTGCCAGTGTACTGCCGCTTATGAAGAAGATCAAGGAGGTCATAGACCCCAACAACATCATGAACCCCAGGAAGATGGCTTATTGGGAGAATGGGATAATCCAGTATTTAAGATATCCTGTGGGGAGAAAGTGACGAAGAAGGTATTAGTTAGGGGTTTGATAT
>JAGHBW010000185.1 GCA_021160765.1 Thermoplasmata archaeon | reverse complement strand
TCCTCCCTATGCTCAGTACGTCAACGATCCCGCTCTCACCACAGTTGGGACATGTTAGCCTAACGTACCTCCCCGGTGCGGTTAAGGGGTCAAAGGTGAAGGACCTCCCACAGTTTACACATTTCAGTTGGATGGGCTCCGTTCCCACCTCTCTCCTCCACCTATCAAGCATCTGATAGTCTGTGGATGCTATCCATTGGCGCGCCTTCCATGTGGATACAAGATCAAGGTAGGAGTAAACAAGCGCCAGGGTTGCAAGCGGCAGTATCACACCAAGAAGTACAATAAGCTCCACCTTCGCCTCCCCATATCTGTTGATGTTTATCTCTATTTTGAAGCCGTTCAGATAGGCCTTGATGAAGATATAGAGGAAAAGAACCAGGAGTGCAAAAAGAACGCTATCCCCGGCGAACCGGAGCCTCTTTATCCTCTGTATTTTGCCTCCCATGTTAACTTCACCTGGTTCTTTTTACAATTTAATGGCCACACCTCTTAATAAATCTTCTCCATTATCTGATATTGGAGCATATAAAACATGTTGGGTTCCTTTTTATTCTTTCCACTCTCACTTCTAGATCTGTTGTGTTGAGGTAAATGACAGTCCCCAATACCTCCTCCCCTTCAAGGTATCGCTTCACAACGTAAAGGAGGAGAGAGGAGGCTATGGGGGGAACAAGGGGACCCGATGGAGCGTGTTCAGAACCTTCCCCTGTACAGGAGTCCTTAAGCCCTACAATCTCCCCGTATAGCTCAACAGGAATTGTACAAGCTAGGCAAGGCCCCGGGGGTATGGAGGATTGCACTCTGATCCTTTCCCCCTCCGTACCTACATCAAAGAGCGGGATACCTTTTCTATATGCAAGCTCCGTCAGGTAGAACCTAGCGTCCATTACATCCAGACAGGATAAAATTATATCAGCTGATATTGCTTCCTTCGGGAGTTCCTCTATCCTTTTTGTAATAGCCTTCACCTCCACCCCTGGAACCCTCTCCACAACAATCCTTTTCATGGCAACTGCTTTGTATTCATCCACGTCCTTTAGGGTATAAACGGTTCTGTTAAGGTTGCTCAGCTCCACCCTATCCGGATCCACCAGAACAAGCCTTTTGAAACCCATCTGTGCGGTAAAAAGTGCTGCATAGGAGCCCGTGGCACCCACACCTACCACCATGGCCGTCATGCTCTTTACTCTCTCTCTGAAGCCTGGCCAGAGACGATCCTGTCTATCCCAGAACTCCTCATCACCTTCCATTTATAGCACGATCCTTGTACCGCATTTTAAACATCTCCCCTCATTACCAATAATGAGCACGTCACTTGAACACCTGGGGCACTTCACCCACCTTCCCGTGGGGGGCCTGTGCAATGGAAAACCATGCAGGTACAATATCATCGCTGCATTCCTGCACCTCTTGTTCGGGTAGGCGGAGTATGGATTCGGGTCCTGCAAGAGGAAATAAAGCCCGTTCATTACGGCGGAGAGACGATAGGTTGGTCGCCAACCCTTCCCCAGTATTGATAGACACACCTTTCCTTTTTTCCTGGGGATGATGTTAGGGTGATCAATGTCCGTGAGCCATGTGACCTCCGGGGGCCGGTATGGATAGAGAAATCCAACCTCTATTCTGGCTCTGTGCCACCTAACGTATTGTGTGAAGGGCCATACCCCTTCATTTGCCAACTCCTCCACCCTCCCCCCTTCCGCCCTTAAACGTACTTCGTACACGGAGGGATCAGGAGATGAGACATTAGGGAAGTTTTTAAGAATATACTCCTGCTCCTCCCTAAGAAGTTCCTCATCTACCAACTCTCTCTATCCCCCTATTATGTCCAGGGGCATCAGTGCAAGGGTGGCTCCATCCTCTATCCCCAGCTCCTTTAACGTCTTCCTTTCCTTCAACACCTCCCCCCCGTACATGAGGGCCATGTTATTTGGATTGATCCCCTCCGCGGCACAAACCTCTCTTTTCACCTCCGCGAGGGTATGTTCCGGCTCTGTTTCAACCTCTACAAGCCCTGAGGAGTAGCCAATGGGCATCTGAACATAGATCTTCAAACTCTCACCCCACTTATTTACTGGGCGTACAATGTTTTTTACATATATCACATTTATCCAGGATCTAAAGTCTGTAAAGTAGTCTTTTGAGGTCTGTTAGGCGGTAGAGGCGGGGGGCCTTGAAATCCTCCGGGGGCTCTACCACCTTCCACTGAACTGAGAGTATTCCAGTTAGTCCCACTGCTCGGGCCCCCTCTACATCCTCAAGCCAGCGGTCTCCCACCATAACAACATCAGATGTCGGTTCAACGTTGAGCTTTTTCAGTGCATCCAGAAAAATCGCCCTGTGTGGTTTTCTGTACCCAACGGCGCCGGAGACAGATACGGCGCCGAAGGCATCCCTGAGGTTGTGTTTTTTAAGGAGGATTTCAATCGTCTCCTGATCTGGATAATTAGTCACTACGCCGAGAGGGCATTCCACAGAGAGCTTATGCAGGTATTTAACGTGCTCTTCTGGCATAAAGATGCTTTTCACAAAGGCTTCTCTGTGAGCCTCCACCCAAATTTCAGGATCCACCGGTTCTATGCCTGCTTTTCTCCAGAAGCGCCTGAGCCTCCCTTCTAGATTTTCATCTCTGTATCCAATCTGAGCTGACCTGTTGCTGAACTCCTCAACAAGCCTTAAGTAGAGGTCAATATAATCCCAGATGTTCTCCTTCTCAACCTCTCCAGTTCTTTTATGTATCATTGTGAAGAAGTTCTTTAGGAAATATCTAGCATCCTCTTCCCTGTATGGAAATACTGTGGAGCCAAGATCAAAGAGAATGGCTTTTGCTCTCACTTCTCCCCCTCCAGTATCATCTCTACGCCCTTCATAACGTCATAAAAGTTGTCATAATGAATAAAAGATATGTTCATCTTTTTCGCGAAGGCTTCCAGTTTCCCCCGGGCGAATAGGTAATCTACAACATCAGCTACGCAGAAATCCGTCACGGAATCCCCCACGTAGATCACGATTCCTAAGTGCTTAAAGGCTTTAACAATCCTCCTCTTACAGGTACCACATCTCTCACACCCCTCCCATATCCACTGAGGCTGAAGTTCTATGTGCCTGCCTTCAAACCAGCTTCTATAAGCGAAGATTGCCCCAGGTCTTAAATGAAATCTCCCCATAACCCTCTCCATGTAAAAGTCCAGTCCCTCGCTGAGTACTGCCCAAGGAACCCCCCTCTTCGCCAAAAAGCCGATAAATTCCTCAAAGCCCTCCCTAACCTCTATCTTCTCATCTATGAACTTAAGGACCTCTTCTTTATCCGCATCCACCATCCTAAACTGCTCTCGGAGGGCCTGATATACTGGCACCTGAAAGGTTATAGCTCTTCTATCCCACACCTTCCAGTCACCTTTAGCAAATCTCCTCAGTATTTCAGTGGATACATCCTGCACTGTTATTGTTCCGTCAAAATCTAGGAGAAGTGTGGCAGCCATCCGTTGACGGTAATGCTAGGCTCCATATTATCATTGTCTCTAAATCGGATATAGTGACCGCTATTTTTATTAATTGAGCCTGCTATTTTCCACTGCCAAGTAGGTAATAGAGGTTCTTTCATGCTAAATCTGACGAAGAAGCAGGTGTTTTTTATCCTCCTCCTCTCCATTGTCCCACTTATCGGGATAAGCGTAATTATATCCCTCACCATGGAATCTGTTAAAAATGATCTTTCCGAATTAACAGAAAGGTATTCTGGAGAAGCTAGAGAGAGGGAGATTGAGAATGCAAGAGTGAGGTATCTGTCCGGAGAGGGGGGAGAGCTCCTCTCCACCTACACCGCCGTATCTAGTAAATTAGATAACATATCCTCCGCCTATACCACCCTGTTTGGAGAAGCTACCGGCACCTTCCCGGGGGAATGGAGGGGGCCATATCTCTATCATTTCACAAACAGCAGTTTTAACCTAACCCTGCCAGATGCAGTATTCTCGGGGAAGGGAGAAATCAAATGTAATGGGGCTGTCCAACTGAGGGGTGTTTTCACTCTTTCCGGTGACTTCACGGGCCACATGGAGGGACCGGGGCACATTGTTGTGGAGGGTGAGAACGGCACGACTTATAGCGGAGAGGTTTCGGCCAGTATAAACGGACCCGTGGTTGGAACCCTGGGGAGGTCCCTCTGGAACTCCTCCTCGGGATGTAGGGATGCATTGGTTGATGGGAGCGGTGAGGTCTGTCTGTCCGGAGAATTCTACGGCCACATCTCAGGTTCTGTTTCTCTTTTAAACTATTCTGGATATGTCCTTATTCCCACCCCTCATCCAAACCTGCCGGGAGTGAATAAAACGGATATTATTGAAAACGTTGAGCGTTTAGGAAAGATTCTTTCCACTACAGGATTCCTCCCAGAGTCAAAGTTGGAGCTACTTCTTCCTGTGGAAGGAGGGATGTTGCCCATCAATTACAGCCGCCCCTTCATTATGACCTTGTTTACCTCCCTTCCTTCCTGGTCCCTCAGCGATAATCAAACCTTTTTATCTCCACCACCAGGTCTTTATCCCTCCGGAACCTGGTACGTGATCTCGGATCCCGGGGAGGACAACATGCGTTTTGCCGTTAGGATAAACACGGCTGGTCTTTCAAAATACATTTCTCAGAACATCCCGGGGGATTATCAGGTTTTAACATCCCCCCCGCCAGTTCACTATGAGAATGAAGGCTACTCCTTTAAGCCGTCAAATTACACCCTCTCCAAAGGATGTAAGGTGGCCAAGGCTGAAAGGGGAAATGAGGTTCTATGGGTGATATACAGGAACGAATCCCTATACGGTATATACATTGTAAGGGTTGTAAGCGATGATGAGATGTCGTCCC
>JAGHBW010000176.1 GCA_021160765.1 Thermoplasmata archaeon | reverse complement strand
GTGTGAGGGGAGGGGGAGAGCCTGCGACATACTGTCCTCACTTCCGGCGCTACTCACCCCGGGGATACTTTTACTATTCTCCTTAAAGGAACTAACTCTTCTTTCTCCCGTAATCTATTCCGTTCTTCTTCCTATTCCACCCATGCTTACATACCTTTTTTTGAGGTGGAAGGTGAGGGACCAGCTTCTCCCCCTTAAACTCTTTTCTTCATTCACACTTCTCTCCGCTCTCCTGCCATATTTTCTACTCCCCAGTGAGGCATGGCCCTATCTCCCCAAATATCACCCCCTCCCCATAATCGTAGCTCTTGGCGGCGCCTCTCTTGTGGCCTGGCTCTTTATTCTGCTCACTCGCCACCTTTTAAGAAAATCCCCCTCTCACTATCCTGCACCATCAGGGATAAACGCAGCCATTGTTTTCGGACATACACTGGACGCCCTTGCAACCGCCTGGGCAGTGGATTTCCTTTCATACACAGAGAAACACGTTCTGCCCAGGTTCCTCTTCCAAATAGCGGGAACCGCATTCTCCATTATACCGATTAAGATTGCGCTGGTAGTTCTCGTTCTTTATACGCTGGACGTCTATATGAGGGTGGAGGCCAGGAGAAATCCAACCATATTTGGCCTTATAAAATTGGCCATATTAATACTGGGTCTGGGACCGGGTTTGAGGGATATCACAAGGGTTGCGGTGGGTGTTTGAATGGATTTTGGGTTAATACTTTATATGGATGAAGGACGATTACACCACAATGGAAGACCTGGACATCTTTGGTTTGAGCAAGGAGCAACTTAAGAGGGAGATAGACTCCCTTTCAAACAACCTGAGGATATTTGGCCTTACAGAATATGAGACCAGGGCGTATCTGGCACTACTTATTCAGGGGGTAAGCGACGCTGAATCTGTGGCCAGACTTGCATCTCTTCCCCGCACATCTGCGTATAAAGCGCTGGAAGGACTTGTGGAGAAGGGCTGGGCAATTGCCACGGAGGGAAGGCCAAAGGTCTTCCGTCCGGAGCCTCTCGAAAAGCTCCAGGAGATTTACAGCGAGAGGATAACAGGTATTTTTGACCAGTTGAGCACACTATCCGAACTTGTGGCGGAGAAGGGTAGCCCCCATCTCATTTTTACGATCACAGGAGAGGAGAAGGTATTGAAAAAGATAGCAGAGCTTCTTAAAGGGGCGGAGAAGGAGGTCTGGATCTCCACCCCCACCCTCACTATCTTAAAAAAGAGACTGAAAAAGCAGATCAAACATGCAGAGAGCAGGGGGGTTAAGATAGTTATAATAACATCCCCGGGGCAGGGGGAGATCCCTGGTGCGGAAGTGCACTATCGCGAGGGGCTTCTGGCCACCGATATAATTGCGGACGGGGTCGTCGCCTTAATAGCCGCTTCGGATCTCTCAGCCTGCGGCTATACAGATAACCCACTGCTCTCGCAACATTTGGTGAGATTCCTTAAGATGATGTTGGGTGAGAAGAATGGAGAAAGAGATTGAAAGGCCACCTCCTAAGAAAGTGGATGTCATAGAAACTGTGGAACTGAGAAAGAGCTACGGTGATGTTGAGGCATTAAGAGGGCTCTCTTTCAAGTTCTCCAGTGGGGTAATGGGGTTATTGGGTCCAAACGGGGCGGGAAAAAGCACCTTTATAAAAATTGCTATGGGTCTTTTGAAGGCTGATGGCGGTGTTGTCAGGATCTTCGGGGAGGAGATGAGCGAGGATAGAAGGGAGATCAAGAGGTGGATTGGGTATATGCCGGAGGGGAGGTGTCTCCCGGAAGCTTTAACTGGTGTCCAGTTGGTTTATTCCATGGGGATTTTATCGGGGCTCCCCCGCAAGGAGGCCTTCTACCGAACCCACGCAGTTCTGGATTTTGTCGGTATGGGCGAACAGAGGTATCGTCCTATTTCCTCCTACTCAGTTGGGATGCAACAGAGGGTTAAACTGGCTCAGGCTATAGTCCACGACCCTATGCTGATCTTCTTGGATGAGCCCACCTCGGGCCTTGACCCTTTTGGAAGGGAAGAGATCCTGAAACTGGTTCAGGAACTTAAAAGGGTGGGAAAGAGCATAGTTTTATCCACACATATATTAAGGGACGTTGAGAGGGTGGCGGATGAGGTGGTAGTGATCAATAGGGGCGAGCTTGTTGCCAAGGAGAACATGAAGATGGTGATGAGAAGAGGTGGATGGATGGAGGTCTCTATTATAGGAAATCCAGAAAAACTTCTTGAAAAGATGGAGGAGAGGGGGTGGAGCTATACACTTTTAGGCTCAAAGATAAAACTCAAAACCCTCAACCAAGAAGAGGTGCTGGAGTTTATGAAAATGGCGGAGGAGAGTGGAGTGACGGTAAGGTCCTTGAGGAGTGGGGTTAGGGACCTGAAGGATCTCTTTACAGACCTCATGAAAGGTGGGGGTGAGGTGGCATGAAGGTTGAGAGGAGGGGGTATCTGCCTTATAAAGGAGCGAGAATGGGGAGGTTGTCCACCCTTCTGACATATGTACTTTTTGAAATGAGGAGCATGCTGACCAAGAAGAGAAGTATAATACTTTTAGTGCTGATCATGTTTCTTCTCAGCTTCCCAGTACTGAGCGTACTTGCTGGAGGTGGCTGGCAGTTCTATCAGATGAAGAAAATGGAGGTAAGTAGAGCTATACTGAGTACGTATCTTGAATTCTCATCAATCCTTCTTTTTCTTGGCCTGGTCTCCTCTGCTATAACGGTCTCACCCAGGGTTTCCTCCGAAATGAAGGAAGGAACCCTTGCCATAATCCTGTCCCGTCCTATAACACGCGATGATTACTTTGTGATCAAGCTCTCCTCCTCATTTGCCTATATATTTACTTTAATAGGGTTGCCCGCCGTTCTATCCGCAATTCTTTTTATGGGTGCCCTGCCCCCCTCTGTCAAATATGATTCCGTCTTTATACTGTCAAGACTTCTTGCAGTACTTCTGATCTATTCATTCTTTCTCACATCATTGGGTCTATTCTCTTCAACGCTCCTACGCTCCCCTACGGCTGCAGGGGTTCTCACCTTTTTCCTCCCATGGGTCGCAGATCTGGCTGGGGCGCTCCTTAATACGGTCCTTAACCTCCCGAGAAAATACATCCTTATTGCGCTTATCAGTGGAACACTCGGTACAGCTACAAACGGCTTTGTCTCCTCACCTAAAGGAGCTGATCTCACCCTCTGGCATCAGGCCTTAGCACTCTCTGTACTTGTGCCTGCACTCATGGTGTTTGTGGCTTATCTCATTATAAAAGGGCGCCAGGAGGTGTGATGATGGGGAGGAGCATTATTAAAACGGTGAAGCTCTCCAAGTGGTACGGCAACATCATCGGTATCAACGATATAAATCTGAAGATTGGCCGGGGAATGTACGGCCTTTTGGGGGTGAACGGTTCTGGGAAGAGTACGTTTATAAAGATTGCAACGGGGCTTATGAGGCAGAGTAGGGGAGACATGGTCGTGTTGGATGAGGATCCTTGGGACAATCCCAAGCTTCGGTTGAGAATAGGGTACTGTCCAGAGGGATTCGGTCTTTATGATGAGTTTACTGGAGAGGAATTTCTCATGAGGAAGGCCCTTTTGAGGGGATACTCTTTAAACGAGGCGAGGATGGTTGCGAAGGAATTCATCAAAAAGGTGGGGCTTCAGGAAGCAGCAGGTAGGAAAATTAAGGGATATTCTAGAGGGATGAGGCAGAGGATTAAATTTGCCCACGCAATAATGTTTGAGCCAGAGCTTCTAATACTGGATGAGCCGTTTAACGGTACGGACCCCTTTGCTAGGATACACCTGATGGACCTCATCAGAGAAATGGTCAAAAAGGGTGTGAACGTTCTCTTCGCCTCTCACATCCTTTTTGAGGTGGAGGAGCTTACAGAGAATGTTATTGTATTTCACAGAGGAAGCCTTGTAGCGGAGGGGAGGATCTGGGAGATAAGATCTCTTTTGGACAGTGTTCCCCTCAAAATATTTTTCCGCACGAAAAACCCGCATCAAGTCTCCTCAGACCTATTAAACCTTCCGGAGGTGGAGGGCGTTTTCAAACACCCAGAGGGACTGGTTGCACACGTTAGAAAACCCTTTGAATTCTACCCGAAGTTGCAGAAGTACGTTGTTGAGGAGAAGCCACCAATTGAGGAATTCTATCCATTAGATGAAAGTCTGGAGAATCTTTTTGGCTACCTACTGAGGGGGGTGGGGATGTGAATTTCATCAAAACTCTCCTCAGGAGCATATTGTTGCAGTACAATCAGGAGATGAAAAGATCACGGTCCTTGCTGGTAGGAGCCACCTTGTCCCTGGTCCCCATAATCTTCCTAATAGTGGTGGTAAAAAAGGGAGATGTCACAGACCCAAAAGACCTTTACATTGGTCTTTTTGTATTTCTCTATGCAGGCATATCCATAATTTTTCTATCCCTTCTGAACGGGATAGGTATATATCAGAGGGAGCTTGAGGGCGGTACTGTTCCGTTCATGTTAGATGTACCAATGAAGCGATCAGCAATTCACATCTCCAAATATTTTTCATCTGTCCTATTCCAGCTGACGTTCCTCCTTCCCTCTGCCCTCATTTCATATTCAATTTTGAT
>JAGHBW010000016.1 GCA_021160765.1 Thermoplasmata archaeon | reverse complement strand
CTTCAACACCGCCTTTGGCCCTAACACCACTCGGAGAAGAGGGGTTGAAAAGGAGAAAAAGAATAACAATGATTGAAA
This sequence comes from Thermoplasmata archaeon, assembly GCA_021160765.1. Taxonomy (GTDB): domain Archaea; phylum Thermoplasmatota; class Penumbrarchaeia; order Penumbrarchaeales; family EX4484-36; genus EX4484-36. The sequence goes on along the minus strand of JAGHBW010000016.1, from coordinate 2,633 downwards.
AAGCCCAAAGGAGAACGGTTGAAAACTCTTCTCTTCTCACGTCACCACCCCCCTTCTGCCCTGAACGTAAGAATTGCAGCTACGTACTGCCCATCCAGATGGACAAGAAGTGGTCTCTCCCTTTCGTACGTGAACGGACCACCCCCTCCTCTCCCCCGCTCCAGTAGAACGATCTTCTCCCCATCGTATAACTTCAGCCTCACGTTGATTGAGATGTCCTCAGGGGGTGTGAAGTCTCTTGCCCTGCTTATATTTATAATCAAAAGGCTACCCCCAGCCCCCTCTGACTGATATGAATATCTCAAGAACTCCCGATATACCGCCTCAGCCCTCCTATCAAACTCCCTCTCTTTCATCTCCTGGATTCCCCTGAAGGCGGAGATGCAGACCAGTAATAGAATAAAAGCTATCGTAATGTGCCTCCGCAGGTTCTGTGAAAGAGGAAAAAAACCTTTGCTTCCATTTTCATTCTCTCTTGAAACCATCAAAACAACTGATATTTTGATTATTTATTCATTTTTTGGTTTCTGCTTGTAATATTGTTTTTTTACAGTTTATCATTTTCATTTATTATTTATCCACAATCTTTTATATCTTTTAACCTGCACTTTTTACTTAGATTCAAATAGTAGATTTTAAATATAGAAAAGAGGTAAAGCGTAATCTATGTCTGGAAGATTTATTCTAACCCTTCTGGCAGCACCTATGATTCTGGCAACTTGGCTCTCAACTACTCCATCAGCCTTCGGGTTAGAAGAGTTTCCTACGGAGTTTACCTCACGGATTATATATCAATCCCAGACCTCACTAACAGGCGCCATAAACATTTGCGACCTCAATGGTGATGGTGAAAAAGAGCTTATTTTTGCGGACTGGAGCGGATACCTCTATTTGAAAGAACCAGGTGAGGAAGGCGCAAAAAGGATTTACAGAGAGATGCCTGATGAGGAGGGGAATAATCCAATAATGGGTATAGAAAGGCCGCCTGGGGAGTTCCTTGATGAGAATCAGATATTGATTTATGGATATTCCGGCAATATAACGATACTCAATTTTGATAGCGATTTAAACGTTGAAAATACTAAAACAGTATTCACCTGGGGGAGCGAGATATTCTCAATGGCCGTTGGGGACATGCTGAAAAACAACAGTGGGAGAGAGCTCTATTTCGGAGACTGGAAAACCCCTCATATTATTGTCCTTTGGAAGGATGGTGAGGAGTGGCGGAACTATATAATCCAAACCCCTGCACCAGTTAAGAGTCTTGCCTTTCTGGACTTTGACCCATCCGTCCCAGGAGAGGAGCTCTATGCCACCCTTGACAACCCCCAAAACTCAACACTGGTTGAGATATTCCAGAACGGTAGTGGGGGGTGGGAGATAACAACACTTCTTCAGGACCGCTACCTCCTATCAAATGTAAAGGTGGCGGATATTGTAAGTGGCGATGATGGGAAGGAGCTTATTGTGACGGGACTCTCCGGTAAAGCCTACATCCTCCAAAGGGTTGGCGGGAGACTTAAAACAGTGCTTCTTTATGACACTGAAGGCGGTGGGGGGCTTGAGGGTCTCTCAACGGGAGATCTAAATCTGTCAGGGAGGGTGAACGTCTCGGTTATGACGGGGTATTCCAACATTGTGGCTCTAAGTCTGGAGGTGTCAGGACGAGTTGAGACCAGGGTGATCTGGAGTTCACCTAACATTAAGGAGTTTGAACTGGCAGGGGTTTTCATCGGGGACTTTGATCCTGTACTGGAGGGTGAAGAGATATACGTAACAGCGTATTCTGGATACATAGCTGAGATATATTACGCGAAGGGGAGGGTGAGGGTGGACATTATGGACTCCTCTGAAAATATAGTAAACACCCTTGTTGGATATCCAGGTTTCAATGTGAATTACACTCTTTCTGTGGAAGTGTATAGCCGTGGAAGGCTCACCATACGAGTAAATACAGATAATGAAGGGGTTGTCCCCTCACCGGCCCAATACGAAATAGATGTAGCTAATACTGGTAATCTGAATCTCCCCCTTGGCATATGGGTCTCTTACAGCACCCCCCCTGAGAACTATACCCTCTACATTTTTGTGAACTTCTCCGGCAGCATGTATACCTATCGCTATCCAATTCAGGTTAGGGAGGTTCATCTGGAGAACCTCACACTATCGCCGCGCTATTCAGACGTCTACCTCTTTTCGGAAGGAAGGAGAGAGGTGGAATTCAGACTGACTTACACCTTAACACCTTCGTACAAATGTCTTCGCCCATATGTGAACGTCTCACGTTCTCCACCCCTCAATGTCACCTACACTGTAGGTGACGGTTGGATAGACCTGAAGGTCTCCATAAGTGAGCCTGTTTTAGAGTCTAAAGACATCTACGTTGAGTGTTACGTCCCAGGATTCACTGCCACTTCAGTGATTCACGTTCACGTAATAAGCTTGAATGAAGCTGTTAAGATAAGGAGCAGTGGGTTGAAGGAAGGTAGGAGATATTTTGTGGTAAACATAAGTGCAGAAGGTGTTCTTACTCCCATCAATCTGGAGATCTCTATTCTCAGAGGAGGCAAAGAAGTCCAGCGGGTGGAGAATTTAGAAGTTAATGAGGGGGGGAGGGAGATCATAGTAGCCCT
>JAGHBW010000117.1 GCA_021160765.1 Thermoplasmata archaeon | reverse complement strand
TACGGATAGAGGTAGAGGTGGGAGGATATAGTGTGGAGAGGAATCTGACGGTGGAGGTAGTGCACAGGTTTTCTGAGATACTGTTGGAGGGTGTGTTGGGGTGTTATACGAATCGTACATATGAGGTGAGGTTGGTAGGGTTGGATGAGGGTGGTGGTGAGTTGGGAGGTGTGGAGTGGCATGTGAGAGGGAGTGAGGGGATAGAGGTGGAGGTTGATGGTGATATTTTGAGGTTTTACAGTGAGGAGGCGGGGGAGTATGTTGTTGAGGTTGAGGGGGAGTATAGGGGTCAGAGGGTGTGGAAGAATATAACGTTGGAGGTGAGATGGGAGCCGTATTTGTATCGTGTGGAGTTGGAGGTAGATGGGAGGGAGGTGGTGGTGAGGGCGTATGATCAGTATGGTAATGAGATAACGGGGAATTGCAGTATAGAGTATAGTGGAGATTATGAGGAGGTGGGATATAATAGGGTGAGGGTGAGTGGGGATAGGTTAGAGGTGAAGGTGATTTATGGGGATAGGAGTATAACGAAAGAGGTTGAGTTTAGAAGTGGTGGGGAGGGAGGGAAAGGATTAATTGGTTATATAGTGGTGGTTGTGGTTTCAATGGTGGTAGTTGGTGTTTTAATTGTGTTGAACAGGAGGGGGATGCTGGTTATAGGTAAAAAGAATTGAAGAGGTTTGATTGGACTTATTGACCTGCGGAGACGTATTGTGTGAGGAACTGATAGAAGGCGTTTGCGATGTCGCTTTTCTGTTTTTCGTCCAGTTCTTTGTAACCCTCAAGGATCATGTAATTGTAGCCACCCAGGGTCTTTATGGCGAAAAGCTCATCCCTGTGAGGTGCGATGTTTCTCTGGGATTGCGTGTGGACCTCACTTCCTATGATCTTGTAATCGTGCACAGCCTCTTTGAGAAGTATCATGTCCATGTCTCTGAAGCCTATGTGCTGATAGGCCTTCCTCTTTATAACACAGAAGGGGTAGAGGTATTCCCCTGTATCCTGAAAGGGTAAGATGGGGGCATCTATCATGAGTATCTTGGAGAGGACCTCAAGGCAGTCCCTTATCATCTCCATGGTGTTCTCATAACTCCCTTTCAGCCTTAACTTCGCCAGTTCCTGAGAGGCATCTACTCCAGCTGGGGCGCTCTCAAGGGGAACGTCAAGAACGGATTGCCCATGGCAGAAAGGACAGGTCAAAACGTTGCTCTGACCCGGGGTGACCTGAGCCTCAAAGACGCGGTTGCAGTAGGGACACGTAACAGCCATTTTCAAAGGAGAGATCTGCTGGGGTGTTGCAGCCCCCCCTCCCCCTGCTGATGAGGGTGGATCAGGTGGTTCTGGAACGGGAGGTGCCCCTGTGTACTGGAAAAGATAATATTTGTACGGGTTGAAGGGGTTCATTCTTGGGTCAGGATCCTCAACCTCCACCACGAGATTTATCCCCTTCTGTTGCGCATATTGAAGGGCGGACTCCCTAAGGGTATCCCTGTCAGTGCTAGCACGAAAGACCATGGGTGTTCCAACAGGATAGAATCCCCGGCTGGCAAGGAGCTGTTGATACTGTGCCATCTCCTCTCGCTTCGCCTCTTTTAGATATATCCCCCTTCTCTTCCATTTACCACCGAACAGCGAACGCATGAGATCACTCCTCTGGCCAGAAGCCTGGGTATCATAAAAGAAGATTTCTATTTAACATTATCCACTTTCTGGGGTCTTGAGGAGTATCCTGCTGACTATCTTCTCCCTATTTTTCACCTTATTGAGAAGCCTAGATGCTGCACTGTACCCCTCACGATAGGTCTCAGCCCAGAAGTAGAGAAGAAACTTGGACTCCTCACCCCTTCCTATCACCTGGATCTGGGCGAGTATGGGGTGGCCGTCAATGCTCTCACCAGCAAACCTCTGAATCCCCCGGTAAAGCATGGGTGCCTCGTAGGGCTTAAGTGGGTGAAGCCCCATGCCTTTTGCCCTGGAAGTAAGTTCATCAAATAGGTCCTTAGGCGGGATCTCTATAACATCCGACTCCACCTCCCACCTCTTTAGCTTAGCCGTGAGTATTCGGAAGGAATCCTCGTCCATGGGTGTGGGGTTGCTCTTCCTGTAGAAGATTTTTAGTTCTCCACCTTTGAGGGGGAGCCTCTCCTTCATCCTTGTTGAGAAATCAAAATATTCTGCTCTCACAACGACCTTTCCCGCCCCCAGTTTGTATAGGGGGCGGAACTCAAAGTCCAGATCCGCCTCCTTCCCCGGGTCCAGCATGGGTATGGAGGCGTTATCTTTGAGGAACTCCCCTAGCGGGTCCCCCGTGAACTTAACCACAGCCTCCACCTTTCCCAAAGGGTCCTCAGATAGGTTCTTTACCTTTAGCCGGTAATATATTCTCCCTGCCTCAAACTGAAACCCACCAAGAATCTTCACGTTCACCCCTACGTCTGGTGGCATCTCACGGGGCGGGTACTGGGGGTACCTTGCTGGGTAGCGAGGCGGGGGGGATCTGCGAAAGAGGTCAAAAAAGGGTGCCACTGGGTTCACCTCCTGAAACCCTATTGCCTGCAAGGTATTTAAAAATCGCCATGGGAAGATTTTTATTCTACTCCACTCTATTTTGTACACATGCTCCGGACGCCCAGGCGGGAGGAGATGAGGGAGGCAGAGTACTGGGAGGTTTATAAGGGTAAGACAGTCAGGTGCAACCTCTGCCCCCACAGATGCGTGATTGCAGAAGGTAAGGCGGGAATATGTGGTGTTAGGTGGAACCTTGGGGGGAAGCTCTATACGGAGATATACGGGAAGGTCACAGCCCTTTCTGTGGATCCCATTGAGAAAAAGCCTCTTTACCACTTTCTCCCCGGGAGGGGAATACTCTCTGTGAGTTCCTACGGATGTAATTTCCGTTGCCTTCATTGTCAGAACTGGGAGCTCTCCCAGGAGTACAGAAAAATGATTAGGCCCATATACCTATCTCCGGAGGAACTTCTCAAGAAGGCGCTGAACGCCAGGGATAGTGTGGGGGTGGCCTTCACCTATAACGAACCACTCATCTGGTTTGAGTACCTGAAAGAGGTTATGCCCCTCCTCAGAGAGAGGGGGCAGCATACTGTTCTTGTAACCAACGGCTTCATCAATCCGGAACCCCTATCAGAGCTTCTACCACACCTATCAGCGGCCAATATAGACGTGAAGGGTTTCACTGAGGAGTTCTACAGGAAGATCGTGGTTGGCAAGCTCCAGCCAGTCCTTGAAACTGCTAAAAGAATGCACTCTGCCGGTGTCCATGTAGAGCTAACCTACCTTGTAATACCAACGCTGAACGACGACCCCGCCCAGTATAGGGGATTCATAAACTGGGTTTTAAACGAACTGGGGGATAGGATCCCAGTAC
>JAGHBW010000229.1 GCA_021160765.1 Thermoplasmata archaeon | reverse complement strand
CGATCAAGATAACGGTGAGGGACATCGCCGGAAACCTGAACACCACAGTAATATCCTTTGAGGTTGTGCCTCCGGACACGACCCCACCAAGGCTTATATCCTCCACCCCGAAGAATGGTGATGAGGAGGTGCCCTTAAACATCAACATCACCCTGACCTTCAGTGAACCGGTGCAATTGGGGAGGGTGAGGCTTATAAAGTTACCCGAGGAGGTCTCCGTGGAGGTGAGCGCTTCAATTACTGGAAACAACATCACCATAACCCCAACCCGCCCCCTGGAGAAGGGGAGACTGTACAGCCTGATTGTGGAGGATGTGAAGGACCTGAGCGGAAACACCGCAAGCAGGATTGTCATAAACTTCACCACAATCTATCCAGAGTCCGATGATTACGACTCCGATGGCCTGCCCAACACATACGAGGAGAGGTACGACTTCCTGGACCCATTCAATCCCTCAGACGCCTCTCAGGACCCGGATGGGGATGGATTGACCAACCTGGAGGAGTACCTAAACAGGACAAGACCGGACCTCTCTGATACCGATGGCGACGGCTACTCCGACAAGGTGGAGGTGGAGAAGGGGACTGATCCAAACGACAAGAACAGCTACCCGTACACAGCGAAGGAGAAGAAGACCCCCGCTCTTTACATAGGGGCTGGTGTTTTGATTCTCCTCCTTCTCGTCCTCATCCTCTTCACCTTCATAAAAAGCAGAAGGGAATCTCCAGCGCTGGAGGAGGAGGCCGCTGAAGTGGGAGCCACGGAGACCATTGAGGGGTCTTTAGAGGATGACTTTGTGAACTGCCCAGAGTGTGGGGCTCCGGTGGAGAAGGGTGCGGAGTACTGCCCGGAGTGCGGTGCCATACTGACCTGGGAGTGACCCCGCTACGGGTCAGATCTCATGAAGGAGACCATCTCACCCATCCCCTCCTTTAGTGTGTAGGAGGGGGTAAAACCCAGTAGGTTTTTCATTCTATCCACAGAGGCCAGGGATTCCCTTATATCCCCGGGGCGCGGGGGAGCGTACCTCGGGGTGACCTCAACCCCCACAACCTCAGAGACGATCTTCAGAAGTTGATTGACCGTCGTGGGCACGCCAGAAGCTATGTTTATCCTTGTCCCGGCGGGAAGGTTCTTTACCACCGAAAGGTAGTTTGCCTCCGCCACGTCCTTCACGTAAATAAAATCCCTTGACTGCTCTCCATCACCGTAGATAACTGGCTGCTGGCCACGGAGGAGGGCCGAGATAAATTTCGGGATCACTGCGGAGTAGTCAGACTCAGGGTTCTGCCTGGGTCCAAAAACGTTGAAGTACCTCAAAGAGACTGTTTTAAGCCCGTAAACCTCCGCGTAGACCTCCATAAAACCCTCCCCAGCCACCTTTGTAACGGCATAGTTGGACATGGGCCGTGGGGGATACTCCTCTTTAAGAGGTAGTGGATGGCCTTCGCCGTAAACGGCGGATGAGGAGGAGAAAACAACCTTCCCCACATCCGTTTCCCTGGCCGCCTCAAGCAGTGCAACCGTTCCATCCACGTTTATTGAGGCGGCCTCTAAGGGATATTGAAACGCCTCCATCACTGAAGGAACCGCCGCCAGATGGACAACAGCGTCCACGTCCATCATTATCGCCTTAAGAACGTTCATGTCCTCAACTGAGCCATAATGTATCTCAACCCTTCCCTCAAGGTGGGAAAGGTTCCTCTTGCTCCCTGTTCTGTAGTTGTCCAGAACCTCCACATCCCACCCACCGCTCAGGAACCTCTCAACAGTGTGCGAGCCTATGAAACCAGCCCCTCCAGTTATAAGAACCCTCATTCTAAAACCACCGCCTCTGAATGCACCACGCGATATTAATACTTCACTAACATTTAATAGAGCCTTTTAATATTCTCACCCATGCACCTCAAATGGGCTGTGCAGCTCTCTGAGTTTCTCTCAAAACCTCAAAACAGGTTCAGGGTTGCTGCAGCCCTCTTCCTATACCTATCCCTCCTCTTCGGCCTGATCGGCGGGAAACTGTCAACAGTGGGGTGGCTGGTGTTCGGCATCCTGGCATTCGCCTTTCTCTACCGCTCCACACCCACCTTCTTCTTCATCACCTGGAGCCTCATACTGATTTACGCCATCACCTTCTTCGGTGTTTACCTCTATTTCGCTCCAGAGGTAGGGATCATCACACGATATGTGAAACCTCTCGGAGCGGTTCTTGTACTGGTTTCCTTCACAATCCTGATCAGGTTTATACTCTACTTCAAAGACCTAAGAGATTATCTGGCGAGGGACGGAAGATATGTCCCAGTAGGGCTCTTCTCCATAAGCGCCGTCCTCTTCTTTCTCTTCTCCCTCCTCTCCTCATTCAGCTGGGCCAGATGGGGTACGGGTGGTGGAGGACTCGCACTCTATACCCTTTCCGAGGTGCTTTTGGTTCCTGCCCTCATCTACCTCTATTACTTTCCCGAAGTGAGATTGAAAGGGGAGGGGGAGAGGGGAGAGAGCGTTCAGTGGCTGGACACGCTTTTCAGATCAGCCTTCAGGACCATCCCCCGCCTTCTTCCACCCCCCCGCTGCCCCCACTGTGGTAAGAAT
>JAGHBW010000019.1 GCA_021160765.1 Thermoplasmata archaeon | reverse complement strand
TCTCAACAGTCGTTGAGATGTTGGATAGGAAGGAGATAAGCTCATTGTGTCTGTCTCTCTGAACGATCTGGGTTGAACCCAGTTCTCTACCCAATCCGAGTTTTTGAAGAAGCCTTTTTTCAAACTCTATAGTATCCTCAACACCGAAGGCTTTAAGCGCGGCACCGCTTCCAGTGGCACCTGATATCTTCCCAACAAGTATTCTCTTTTTTATCTCCTGCAGTCTTTCATAGTGTCGTAAAAATTCTGCCACCCAGACGGAGATCTTCAGGCCAAGAGTTATTGGCAATGCATGTTGTCCGTGGGTTCTGCCCATCATAGGGGTCTCTCTGTACCTTTTAGCTGCATGGGCCAGCACCTTTATTATATCCCTAAGATCCTCTTCAATGATGTTAAGGGTGTCCTTGAGCTGAAGGGCTATTGCAGTGTCAATTATATCGTAGGATGTGACCCCCAGATGTATATACCTGCCCGCCTCCCCCTCACACACCTCTGTTAGGGCTTTTACAATGGCCATCAAGTCATGTTTTATCTCAGCCTCAATCTCCTCAACCCGCCTAACAGACACGTAGTTAAGGCTCGCCTTCTTCCCCACCTCCTCCGCAGCATCGGGGGGTACAAGGCCGTACTCCGATAATGTCTCAACAAGTGCAGCCTCCACCCTCAAAATGTAATGCACACGTGCTGGGTAGGAGAGAAGCCTTTTCATATCTTCCCTGCCATAGCGATAATCAAGGGGACATACAGGATCAGAAATATGTGCCATGATACCCATTATGGAGAGGGGGATTAATAACGTTATCTATCAGAGAGGTATCCTGTGGCCACACGATGGACATATCACTTGGTCCTTGGTGGAGCGATATATTGGGACTAGTGTCTGACACTTCGGACAGGTCACAAAATCCATGGGTTTTTCAAAGGACTCCTGAAGGGCCTCCTCACTCCACACCTCCTCTGCCTCCTCACTGCCACCCCTCTCCAGGTCTAGAACCTCATTTGATAGCTCATACACCTTGGTGGTATCGTCGTGAAACACCACCTCTGCCTCCTCTAAGGAGACCACCTTAGGTGAGTTGAAATCCAGCACCTCTTCTGATGGTATGAAGACAGGGCTTTGAATGCCCTCAAGCTCCGATTCCACCTCAATTATTGAAAACCTCTTGAAGGATAATTCATCAAAGTAGGGGCTTTTTTTCTTCTCCAGAGGCATGCTACCTTCACCATACCTTTGAAGGAATACATACAATATAACCTTTTCTGGTGCGATTGGAAAGCCAGGGTGTAAAAAAATATAAGGAAGGAGGGATTATGGGCCTTTAAGAGGTTATAAGGGGTGTTAGGAATGGTTCTTAAAATAAAGCTTGAGAAGTTGAGATACGGCAGTGAACTCATAAAGAGAGGCTTTGCGAAGATGCAGAAAGGCGGAGTTATAATGGACGTTGTGAATGCTGAGCAGGCAGTAGTGGCAGAGGAGGCTGGAGCCGTGGCGGTCATGGCGCTTGAGAGGGTCCCGGCGGACATACGGGCTGCGGGAGGCGTTGCTAGAATGGCGGATCCAAAAAAGATTGAGGAGATAATGGATGCTGTGAGCATCCCAGTGATGGCCAAGGTCAGGATAGGTCACTTTGTTGAGGCGCAGATACTGGAAGCGCTGGGTGTGGACATGATTGACGAGAGCGAGGTTCTTACGCCCGCAGACCCCTTCCATCACGTGAATAAAAAGCAGTTCCGCGTACCTTTTGTCTGCGGTGCGAGGAATCTAGGGGAGGCCCTCAGAAGGATAGACGAGGGCGCGGCAATGATCCGCACAAAGGGGGAGGCAGGGACGGGAAATGTCATAGAGGCAGTTCGCCATATGAGGATCATTAACAAGGCGATATGGGAGCTTAAAGGTTTGAGTGAGGAGGAGATGAGAAAGGTTGCACAGGAGATTAAGGCACCATTTGAACTTGTAAAGGAGACCGCTGAACTGGGAAGACTTCCCGTGGTAAACTTTGCTGCAGGTGGAATAGCAACACCTGCAGATGCGGCAATGATGATGCAGTTGGGTGCTGATGGTGTTTTCGTAGGATCAGGCATATTCAAATCAGAGAACCCAGAAAAGAGAGCAAGGGCTATTGTGGAGGCTGTCGCCCACTATGACGATCCAGAGGTCCTCCTTGAGGTCTCAAAGGACTTAGGAGAGGCCATGAAAGGGATAGAAATAGAGTCCATCCCCCAGGAGCAGAGGCTTCAGGAGAGAGGCTGGTAAGCCTATAGTAAGGAGCGTCGTGCGGTAGTGAACAATTCAGTGGCAAAGTTTATATACCCTCCCTCTGTGGCGCCTACTGGTGCTTAGAAAATGATTACTATATCGGAGGAAGAAAAGAACGCCCTTAAGGCGGATCTTGAGACCCTTCAAAGGGATGTACAGATACTCTACTTTGAGAGGGAGGATGAGTGTCCATACTGTGATGATACGCTGGAGATACTTAATCTTATCACGTCCCTTTCTGATAAGGTTAAAATGAATAAGGTTAGAGATTCCGAGGATCCATTGGTCACCAAATACAATGTGAGGCTCTTCCCGGCTATACTACTGTTTGAGGAAGACATGACGGATACTGGCATAAGGTTCTATGGTATTCCCGCAGGGTATGAATTTGAAAGCCTCCTTGATGCCATTATGATGGTTTCAACCGGGAAAACAGAGATACCCCGGGGGCTTGAGGAGAGGATAAAGGGATTGAAAAAAGAATATCGTCTCTCCGTTTTCGTTACTCCAACCTGTCCCTACTGTCCACTTTCCGTTAAGATTGCCCACAAAATTGCATACGTGAACCGGAAGATAACGGGTGAGATGGTGGAGGCAATAGAATTCCCTGAGCTCTCACAGGAGTTTGAGGTGATGGGCGTCCCAAAGACCGTTATTTTTCATGAGAATGATTACCAGGCATTCGTGGGGGCTTACCCGCTTGAGGACGTTGTAAGCTTTCTGGAAACTATTGAAAAAGAGAGCGGATAAAGGTTTAAATCTTTGATATGGCAGCCTTGAGTTTCCGTATTTTCTCGGCACATCTCATAAGGTGCCCGTTGTTGTAAAGGTCCAGGCAGGAGTAAAAGGTTGAGAGTGTTCCCGAGATGTCCTGTCCCATGTCCTTTCTTCCGTCAAGTATTGTGGCCAGGGAGATAAGAGTGTTCTTGAGGTGCTGGGCAAGATAAATGTAATTGTAAAGAGTCTTTGAAGTTGAGCGAAGAAGGAATTGTGCTCTCAAATAATCTCCCTGTTTTAAGTAGTAGGTGGCCTTCTGGAGCTTCCTCTCTATAGAGCTCTTCTCCGGGAGGTCCATGGAATCCTTCATCATCTCTGTAGCCTGCTGAATAAATTCCTGTGATGTTTTCACGTCAAGCTTATCCCCTTTATTTATCCTGTCAAGGAGATTGGGGAGAAGATGAGTCCAGCTGTATTCCCTTATCCTAAACTCCCTGTTGTCTATGTATCCAAGAATGTACTCCTCTTCCTCCTCTTGATTCTTTTCAGTCTCATCTTCAGGTGATTGTGTCGGGATTTTTGCACCCTTCCTCTCCGAGCGTCTTTCGCCCAGAAGACTTCCAACACCTTGGGGATTCTTCAATACTGGCTTTTCTATTATCTGAGCCTTCTGGAACGCCTCTGATGCGATTTTGGATATCCCTCTGAACCCGCTCGGACGCTTCACAGTTTTCTTCTCTTTTCCCTCAACCGCGGTTTCTTTATCTGCGGGTTCGGCCAAGGGAGCAATCTTTGGCTTTTCTAATTTTTTCGCTCTCTTCAGGGTGTTTTCAAGACCCTGGAAATCTCTCTCAAGAATCTTATTCTTTATCTCATCTGTGAGCTTTTCTGCCTCCTTCCCCCCCATGTCTTTAAGCCGTCTATAGGTGTCCCAGGAGGAGTCCAGCAGGATCAGTTGTGAGTTCATTTCAGCCAGCTTTTCTTCTATCTCTCTGAGCCTCCCCTCCTTGAGAGAAAGGGTTTCCCCTCTAACCTCACCCTCTACCTGTTCCAAAGTCCTTAAAAACTCCGCTCTGAAACCTCTCCACGGGTCCTCTTTCATGTTTCTGAAATATATTGTTATTAGATCGTAAAGGTTCTCAATCTTCCCATATATCCTCTCCACCATGTACATATTTTGAGTGAGGAGCAGCTGTCTCAGAAGCTCCTCCAATTCCTCCTCACACTTCGTCAGTTCATTGATGTCCCCTTTTTTATAGGCGACGTCGCCTCTTCTTGCCACCTTCTGCACTGCCTCCACCCGCTCCTCGCCTATAACACCGTCCTTCATGAGGGTGGTGGAGAGTTTCAGGGTCCTTTCTTTAAGTTGTCTGTATCGTGTGTTATAGAAAACCTTGAGATAGAGAGAGTATGTCTCATCATATAGCTTTTTCAAATCCGTAAGGTTCCTCTCTCTGTCTTCCAGTTTTTTCATGATGCCGTTAAGTTTCTTAATCACCCCAGCTCCCTTATCCCACTTCTCAGCGAGCTCCCTGCAGTTCTCCACAACTTCCTTAATTTTGCCGCTGAGGTTCACTCTTTCCTCCATGAGGACGGAAAACAGCTCTCTTTTCGCCTCCTCTCCGCCCTCCATTATCTCCCTAATGGCGGAGTCGTCTAGTTCATTGATAGGGGTTTTTAATAAATCCACATATCTAACAAATTTAATAGGTGGATTTTGTACGGCGATCAGTTCGTCCAAAAGTTCCTGCATCTCCTTTAGCAGTCTTTTACGATGTTTTTCAAACACCTTTCTGAAAAGTTCTTCAGCCTCCATCTCTGCTTCTCGGTAGAGAGAGACCGCCTCCGAGAGGTCTCCAGAACGAAGTAGTGAGAAGGCTCTAGCGTTTTTGCTCTGTAAGTCAATTAAATAATTGGGGTCTCCAGAGAGCCGTAATATGTCTTGTATCCTCCCCCTCACCTTTCTTTCTATATTTTCAGTGTATTTTTTAAGACATTTAACCCCCTGTTTAAGATAGATCTTTTTCAGTGTTAGGTTCCAGAACAAATCAAAAACATCAGAATGCTCAGCTTCCATTGTAGTCCGCTTTCTCTCCAGCATTATCCCAGCACTTTCTCTGACGTCTGGACATACCTCCTCTACAGTTCTGATCTCCTCTAAGATCCTCTTGTTGATGTCCTTTAATGCGTCGGAAAGGCTATCCTCATATGTCAGGAGGAGTCCTGTCAATTCGGGCAGGACCTCCATGTAGTAGGCATAACTGTCCTGATAGTGTCCCTTCGCCTTCGCAGATAGTAGAGAAAACTTTTCGTATACAAGGTACCTCTCTTTATTCTGTTTCAGCTCCTTCGTAATAAGCGCTAGTGACTCTTCAAATAACCGTTTTGTCTCCTCGTCTTCGTTTTGTGTTATCCTCTCCAGGAACTCCTTTATGATCTGTGAATATAGGCCAGGGACTCTTTCATAGGAGTTTCTTGAAATGAACTTCTCCATAATGTCAAGGACAGATTTGAAATAATATCTCTCTGGTGCAAAGGACTCCGCTATTGCGGAAACCGTCTTCAGAACAAATGCACTATATAAATAGCTGAAGGCATTCCTTCTTCTCTCCTCTTTAACGATAGTCTCCACCTCATTGAAAAGCTCATTGATCTTTGAGAAGTACTTTTTAGGGTTCTTTCCTCTCCTCAAAACAGCGACCTTCTTCATCTCCTCCCTGTAATCACTAGTGTCGTAGCCCATTCTTTCAAGGACCGTCAGTTTCACCTCTATCTCCTTTGCAAGATAGTCCCCTTCTTTAAGCCAGAAGGTTCTGTTAAGCTCGTCAACCCGGTCCTTTACGGATAAGACACTTTCTATTCGTTTCTCAATTGAACTCTCTTTAAGGGCATTACCCAGATCCACTATTAGGAAAGAAACAGGGAAATCGTTTTCCTCCATTTTCCTGAGTTCGCTCTCCAGTTCCTTTACAAAACTCTCTAGATTCTCGTTAAAATTCTTTTTAAAGTTGTCCAGAAAGTAAAAATAAAGATCAAAGAAAAGATAATACTTCTCTGGATTGGATTCCCTTTCATATATCCCCCTGAAGTTAGAGTGCAGTTCTTCCGGAATTACACCATATGAAAAAAGTCTCTCTATTATGGTGTACTTCTCCTTTACTAGTTCCTCCAACTCTCCTTCGTTCCTTTCCATTAAAAGATCTATTATCTCATTAAGTCTCTCAACGAAGTGGGCTGCGTCAAAGGTAAGGCCTTTTGAGAGCTTCTTCTCTATGAGTTTGAGATTCTCCTCTATATATGAGTTCACCCCACTCGCACTCCACCTGTCTTCCAGTCTTCTTATCTCTTTGATGTTGTCCTCTACGTTCTCCTTTATCGCGTGAAGTTCAAGAAGGATGGAGGTGAAATTCTCCACAAACTTCTCTGTGCTCTTCTTTCCAACAGCCTGCTCCAGATTTAGAAGTCTATTGGCTATGGAATTAAAGGCGGCTAAGAGTTTTTCGTTGTAGGAGTCCCTGTAATAATTGAGGTTAAGGAGTCTGCTTAAACCACCTTTAAGCTCCAGTATCACCCCCTTCCAGCTTAGTTTTGGATCAAGCATATATCCTCTATTTATCGCCCTCAGCGCCTCCTTATATTCCCCCTGAGAGAGGTAAGCCTTGGCGAGGTAGATATGGGCCAGCGCGTCCTCATTGTTGTTCTCTATATACTGTTTGAGTGCTCTTAGTGCAGAGCTGTACTCACCGAGATTAATGGCTGTTGAGGCATAAAGCATCTGAAATTCCTGAGATGTGGAGAATCTTCCTTTGTTCTTCTCCAGGAGAAAATAAGCCTCAGGAAGATGATCCTCCCTTATGAGAAGTCTGGCAGTTTTAGTACACTCCGAACTAAAG
>JAGHBW010000172.1 GCA_021160765.1 Thermoplasmata archaeon | reverse complement strand
GATCCATGTGCACAACTCTGAGGATGTGAGAATAATTGATTGTACCGTTCTGAGCCTCTCAGGTGCAAATGGACAACAGGCCGTATATTCTTCAGATGGCGGATATGCTGTTGGGATCATGGTGTACTCCTCCCAGAGGGTGTACGTGGCAGGTGGGGTAGTCTCCAAGATTGTGGGGGGAGATGCAGGCCCGGAGGGGACATACAGCGCCGCCCCCGGGCAGGCCCAAGGTATAATCGTCGGACAGAGCTCAAATAACGTACAGATTTCTTCCCTCTCCGTGGAGGATGTGGTGGGTGGGAAAGGGGGAAAGGGGGCCACCGGGGCCTTCACCGCTGGGATAGAGATATGGGGCTCCACCAATACAACGGTTACGAATGCAACGGTGAGAAAGGTAAGCGGTGGAGAGGGGGGGGATTACCGAGTCAGCGTTGGCGGGAATGGTGGTACGGGAGTGGGCATATACTTCTCCCGTTCGGATCTCTTCACCATCTATCACTGCACGGTGGAAAATGTTAGAGGTGGGAGTGGAGGAGATGGCGGTGCTGGAGATGGGGAGTGGGGGGACGGCCTGGGCGTCTCAACATATAGATCCTCCAACGGGACCATTCTCTTCAACAAGATTGTCAGGTCACAGAACTATGGGATCAAACTCGTTCTTTCCCAGAACATTTCTATCCACCATAATTCCCTCCAGTTTAACAATGGGACGAGGGACAAGTTCGTGGAGGGGAGGGTACAGGCCTATGACGACTGCCCGGGAATGAACACCTGGTACAGTACCGGCATTGAGCTCTTCCCCCTTGTCCTCAAAGGCTGGGGAAATTACTATTACGATTGGGCCCTGAACAACTACACAAATGACGCCGATTCGGATTATAGGGTTGACTGGCCATATAACATTTCAGGCGGGTGTTTTGATCCGTTTCCCCTGAAACTGTCCCCTGAAGAAGGTCCCCCCTCACTCAACATTACACATCCAGAGGATGGCTCGTACCATCCCGGGGCTAATGTCACTGTTAAGTGGAGGGGAGAGGACAATATTGCTCTGTACCAGTACTTTGTATGTTTGGATGATGGTGGATTCACACCCGTGGGACTCAACACAACAATAACCTTCCACAATCTGCCCGAGGGAGTTCATGTGGTTGACGTGGTGGCGATAGATCACTCCGGAAACTACGCCATCAAATCCATCACCTTCTATGTGGACTTCACCCCACCCACCGTGAACATCACTGCGCCTGAGGGCCACTATGTGGGGAACCGGACCACCATCAGATGGAAGGCCACAGACAATCTCGCATTGAACAGGATAAGGGTTTCTTGGGAGGAGGGAGAGGTGAGCCTACCACCAGATGCTAAGGAGTGGAACGCCTCTTTTGTCAAAGAAGGAGCGCATACGATAACTGTAACAGCCTATGACCGCTCTGGGCGGATTGGGTCCGATTCTATGATCGTTCAGGTGGACCTCCTACCACCCACATTGGAGATAATGAGCCCAGAGGAGGGGTCTGCGCTGAACACAACCACAGTGAAGATAATGTGGGTGGGAAGAGATAGTATCAGTGGGATTGCAGAGGTTCTTCTCTCCCTGGATGGAGGGGGATGGGTTGATGGAGGTATGGGCGGAAACTATACCCTAGAGGACCTCGCAGAGGGGAATCACACTGTAGTGGTTAAAGCAATAGATTTGTTGGGGCACAGCACAACAGATTCTGTGACCTTCACCGTTGATGTCACACCGCCTAGATTAGAGATAACCTCCCCTCTAAACGGAACCGTTACGCTGGACCCATCAATAAGAATTTCGTGGTCTGTAGAGGACGAGACAAGCGGCATTGATAGAATGGTGATGAGCGTGGATGGTGGACCCCACACACCCATAACGGGAAGAAAACACACACTCAACTTAACGGAGGGGTGGCACACCATAATGATAGTAGCCTACGACAGGGCTGGAAACAGTGCGAAGGACACGATACGGGTTGGTGTTGATCTGACACCCCCCTCCATCCAGAACGTTTCTATACCGAAGAAATTGTGTGTTGGCGAGGGGGGACTTGTCTCATTCACAGCCTATGATTTCTTCGGTATTACCGGGGTTAGGGTAAACATAACTAACGTTGATGGCACCATCATAGAGAACGAGAGCATAAAGGAGGGGGCCGATGGGTCCTTCTCGTTTAATGTCCCCGCCCAAACGGGCGCAGGAACTGTAAAATGCATAATAAAGGTTGAGGACGTCTCGGGCAGGATGATGATCTTCCCCTTCACCATTGAGGTCACTGCCGATTACGATGAAGATGGAATGCCCGACGTGTGGGAGAGGCAACATGGACTTGACCCCAAGGATCCCTCAGATGCTGAGAATGACACAGATAACGATGGCCTAACAAACATCCAGGAGTACCTAAACGGAACGGACCCGAAGAACCCGGATACGGATAGTGATGGATATAGTGATGGGGAGGAGGTGGAGAAGGGATACAGCCCCACAGAGGCTGCATCACACCCGGTGAAGAAACGGACAGAGAGGGAGGCACCGTATCTTCTTTATCTACTTCTTCTGATAATCGCAGTAATTGCAGTGCTGGGAGCCTACATGATGTTAAAGAGAAGGAATGAGGAGGAGAAAGAAGAGTAAATTAGATGCTATAGTGGGTTTTCCTCCCACAAACGACATTTATATATACAGGCCGGATAAATGCAGTTTTGAGGGGGGTTCTCATGGCCCGTGTAAAACGTGTGATCCAATCTCTGAAAAAAGGTTATGAAGCTATGAGGGAGGACTTTTTAACCCCTGAAGAATACAAAATGGGGGAGGAATTTGAGAACTTTGTGAAATCATTATTCCCAGAAAAATACTACGTTCTAGTCCACCAAACCCATAAATATACAGAAAACAAAGAAAGGTATATTGAAAATAGCAAAGAGCCGGACTTCAAGTTTCGACATAAAAAGTCGGGACATGAGTTTTATATTGAATGTAAGTTTCGTACAGGATTGTACCAAGACAAGTTCTACTGGGCTAAATCTGAAGAACAGATGAAGAGATACAAAACATTTCAGGAGGGTGTTAGACCTGCCAAAGTTTTTATTGCTATGGGACTTGCTGGGAGTCCGAGTGATCCAGAAAGATTATTTATAGTTCCTTTAGACGACATAAAATATCCTTCCCTTTATCCATCCTTCCTTAAACCCTATGAAGTTAATCCTCAACGTACGTTATATTACAAATCTGGAAAGATTTACTAACATTATAGAAGAAAGATTCCAGCAACGCCTGCTGTGGCGAGAAGAGTTCCCAGGATGGCACGGGCACCCACCCTCTCCCCGAAAACCCTTGTTGATAGGGGGATGATGAATATTGGTGAGAGGGACATGAGGGTGGATGCTATCCCTATCTTAGCATAGCTTACTGCTATCAGGGAGAGCCATATTCCAAGGTACGGCCCGAGAAAGGTTGCCATCGCTGTGGTCTTCAGACATCCCCTGTCTTTCACCACGGGGTATACCTCCTTTAACCCACCAGTGATAAGCCCAATGCTCCATACCGCCACTGTGCCCCACGTAACCCGAATGTACGTTGCGGGAAGTGTCGGATATCCCTCATCAAGAACGACCTTGGCGAGGAGCAATCCTCCCGCCTGCCCCAGCATTGCCCCCACACCCACAAGGATGCCAAGCCTGCTTCTGGGGGACGGGGAATCCTCATCGCCCCTCTCCAGTACCACTATACCAACGCCAAGAAGTGTTATCCCCACTGCCAGAAGTTTCAGAATCTCTATCCCCTCCCCCATATAAACCCAAGCAACAGATGTTGTTACAACGGGAGCCAATGACATGAGGAGCATGGAGAGACGAGGGCCTATCATCCGATAGGAATAGAAGAGGAAGGAGTCCCCTATTGCAAGGCCAACGACACCTGAGAGGCCAAGATAAAACCACATCCTACCACCCCCCGGGGGAACCACCCCCCCCTGGGTGATGGTGAAGGTTAATGAGAGAAGGAGAAAGGCGCCCAGAAGACGCAGTCTGTTCACTGCCTGGGGGCTGTGCCTTCTCGTTCCAATGGCAAACAGGGTGGAGGAAAGCGCCCAGAGGAGGGAGGTGATAAGAGCTGCGGTCTCACCTGTTGGAAAGGCCATCAATTGTATAAGGTGAAGGTGGATATATAAATGGTTAGAGGGGTGCACAAAAAAAAAATAATAGTTTTGCGATATTAATATCTGGTGATGGCATGTCTATAAGGTGTGATATGATGGTTTTTACATCATCACAGATTCTTATACACAAAACCCCCACCCCACTGCCCCCACTCCAGAAGGATTTACTGGGATGGCAACCCTATGTAGGAGGGCTTCCCTATCATTCCAGAATGCTAATGAACAAATACGCTGTTTAAGGAGGGATGCAGTATGGGAGATCCTATGCGAAAGACGATGTGTCTGGTTGTTCTGCCCGGTGTGTTGTTAGCACTTATGTGGTCTATTGTTGATTATTCCTACGATGACAGCAAGGAGGAGGGGGTGGGGAAACAACAGTTTTTCTATAACGAGAACATACTTGTTCTCAATACAACACTACCCACCGATACTCCCCAACTGCAAAGGATCGTTTATCAGGACGTGCGTATTGATAAGGAGAGTGCTGAAGAGGTACTGGAGAAGCATTTCCCTGAATTCAAATGGGATCTTTGCGGAGAGGTCCACCTTACAGATGAAAGAACCGCATACCGCTTCACAAACCGATCCACAGGCTCATACATCGTTGTAGGCCCCTATTTTATAAAATACCACAATAACCAGACAATGCGTTATTATGACGACTATAATCTTACCAGTCATGGCATAAGCTTCTCAGAGATGGAAAGGATCGCTATTGAGTATCTGGAAGGCCACAATTTGATGCCAAAGGATAGGGATGTCGTCTTAAAAACGGGAAGGGGCATGGTTATACGGGATGGAAAAGAGATCCTCGTAGAGCGCATTTTTACATACAGGAAAACAATAAACGGCAAAGAGTCCTATGGAGGACAGAAGATAAGGATACGCGTATCCGTTTACGGGGAGGTGTTATCTCTTTTCTACTACTGGCCTGACAAGGTTGCTGAAATGCGGAGTATAAAGGTTATCAGTGCGAAGGAGGCTTACGAGACGTTGGTGAACAATACGTCTCATCTACCTGGGTTGATTTCTGGAAGGGTTATGGAGATCACCTCTGTGTGCCTGAAATATTACACCTCTGGCTACCGGGAGGAGGCAGTCTACACGGAGCCCAGATGGGTTTTCTACATCAACGGCGATGAGGGCCTTTATCTGGAGGTCTCCGCATTGGATGGCAGGCTCCCATATCTTTGCAATGGATAGATCCCCCAACACCTCCCCATAAACCCGGGGAGAGCCTATCAAATGATTCAGCGATTCCAAGGGAGATGAGGACTGATCCTTGGATTGTATGTCTGGATTTGTGCCATTTTTCATTTTTTTTCTCTTTATATAATATTTATTTCTTTTTCAATTTTCACAGCAGCGCCTTTTTTTGATAGGAAGCTTTATAATTCTTCATTTCAATATCGCTTTCGGTGTTTTCTGTGTATTCCTTTAAAAGATTATACCCTGCTCTGGTGCTTGCTGTTTTGATCGCCTTTCCCTTTTTTTACCTTTCACCTCCCCCCGGGGAGGGCTCTCCGTTGGTCAGGGAGCTCATAATCATTGATGGGAACACGTATATAGAGGAGAACCTGACGCTGGATGGGGATTACGTTCTAGTTAAGTCCAACGCCTCCAACCCCATAACCATTCAGATCAACTCCTCCTACACCCTCACTGTGCTCAACACCACCATATACGCACCCGAAGGCAACTTTAGGATCATCTGCTATGGAAGGATCATTATGAAGAACTCAACGGTGTCCAATTTTGGATACCCCCATCACGGCGGCGGCATACTGTTCTACTCCTCCAACAACAACGTACTTGAGAACTCCGCATTCCTCAACTTCACCTCCTCTGTTAAATTCTCCTCCTCCATGAACAACATCATAAAAAACTGCCTATTTCTGAACTACACCGGAACAGAATGGTTTTACCCTAGTAGTAGCTTGCTGGAGGCAGTACTTCACATAGAGGAGACACAAAACACCACCATAGACGGAAACAGGATAGAGGATGTGAGGGGGGGAGATGGGGGAACCCAACGTGGAGGCAATGGGGTTCACCCCCCGCCAACACATGCGATCTACCTGAATAATGTTTACAACGCTACCCTGGCCAATAACAGGATAGATGGGGTCCGTGGCGGTGATGGCGGTGACGCCGGTACAACTGGAGACCCAGCCCAAGGTGGTCTTTCCACAGGAATCGCTCTCTTCTACACCCAGAATGTGGTTCTTCGGAACAACGAGATTTACCACATTCGTGGCGGCGATGGTGGCTTTGGAGGGCTCAGCTCCTCTTCCAAACCCCCTGGAGGAGGGGGGGCTTATGGGATCTTTGGCGTCTTCAACAACAACACCACCCTCCTTCACAACTCCGTATTCTACGTTAAGGGGGGCAATGGCTCGGTGTCCCGAATGACTGCTGGGAGGGGTGGAGATGCCAGTGGGATGTGTTTCACCAATTCCAACACCAACATAACAATATGGGATTCTCTCATAATGAGCATAGTTGGTGGAGATGCCGGTAGCCCCGCAAAGGGAGGTAGCTCCGGCGGGGGGGGAACCGGCATAAATCTGGTCCTTGCGGAACATGTCATACTTAGCCGGAACGATATCTCGGGGGTAACCGCCGGAAAATCCGCCAACAGAGCCGTGGGGTCCAGCTCCTACGGAATCGTTGTCGTCGGCTGCGAGTTGGTGGATATTATAGCTAACCATTTGTCTTTCATAACAGGGGGGAACGGAGGGGTCAACCCCATAGG
>JAGHBW010000022.1 GCA_021160765.1 Thermoplasmata archaeon | reverse complement strand
CAAGTATTCCCGCTGCATATACCCCACCAAACTCTGTTGTATTCGCCCAGAAGAGACGCTTTTCAACATCTCTCCCTGTTCCACTCACCTCAAACCACTCTTCATTTGACAATCTATAGATCGCCGCCCGGGAGAGGTTCAATCCAAAGGGGGGCAGAATGTTTGATGCGTCCACTGTAATGTTCGCCCAAGCAATTATATACGGTTCATTTTCAAAGAAAGGAACGAAATCCATCTTAACCGGCCTGATCAGAGCTCTTTCTTCCACACCAACAACGTTCTTCGCTTCAAATTCCACATACCCCACCCCCCCATAGCAGAGGGTAACCTCAACGTTAAATGCTGGGGATGAGAAATGAGATATCTTCTTTTTAAGGGCCGTTATATTGTAACTCTTCACACTGTAGGCCCCATAAGGATCATATGCGCGGATTACAAGAAGATGTCTGCCTTCCTGATGCACTGTAATTGTAGCCCCCGTTATGTTCCCTCTATAAAGAAGGCCTTCTGTCGCTGACCTTATTTCCACCTCCACCTCGTCCCCATCCGGATCAATTGTACCAGACAGATCAACCATTATCTCCTCATCGGTGAAGAACACATCTCCTTCCCGGGGAGAGCGCACCGTAAGCATAGGAGGTCTGTTTTCTGCACCCAATACTATAACACCGTCTGAGGTGTAAAGAAAGATGTACCCATCCTGGAAGGATGCCGCCTTGAAATCGCCTATTGTGGTCCATAACTGTTCAGGTTCTGATGGAGGAGAGGGGAGGGTATACAGCGACACCCCACCCCCGCCGTATATCAAACATGTGGATTCCTTAAGACCTATAACACCAACCATGTTGGTGGAGTTCAGGAAGTAAAGCATGCGATATGCCCTGGCATCATAGACATCCACCCCACCAGCCTCCCCGATTATCAGTAGATCGCCACTGAAGGATAACTCGCCTGTGGGTGTGGATGTGAGGTTATGCTGGAAGATCACATCAATCTCCGACCCTGGCTCATCGGGCATTCCCTCGTCAGTGTCGTTTCCGTCCACGACACCGTCTCCATTGTCATCAGGATTGGCGTCTATAATTGTTATTTTTCTTTCTGCAAGCAGGGCAACCCAACCTGAGAAATAAGAGAGATGTGCAATTTTCACCTCAATCGGATTGATCTTGTCTAAAACTGTTCCGTCATACTGACGTAGTGTGTAAAGTTCCCCATCAACAGTGGACACAAATATGTTCCCTTCAGCACTTAAGAGATCAGTAGCCCCGGGGATTGTTGTGTTCCAGCGTACATCCCCCGTATCGTCATCAATAGCGTATATCCCGCCCGAACTGGTTAGCACATAAACCTTTCCAAATGCTGGAAGAAGCTTTACTACATCCACCCCGGGGAGAACCCCACCCCAGACAATATCTGGGTTTTCAGGTGTGGGATTTGGTTCGGCGGTGTACGGCCCATCGTTGGGTCCACCTGGCTGACCTCCATCAGCAAAACCGAATAGGTCAAGAGCCCATATCCCCCCTCCCGCAGTTGCAACGATTATTATGTCCCTGTCAGAGGAGGTATAGACAGAAGATGCAAGTCCCACAGGCGCTACGGCTAGGTTGGATGGGGCAGTCCACTTCCAAAGAAGCGTTGGTGTACTCTTCCCACTCTCAAGATACTGTGTGTAGGCCATTACACTTCCTTGCCTTGTAGCAAGAAGCACTGTTGCCTTCATCACAAGAGGTTCACCTATCGGCTCTCCCGGAAGGTCCACACTCCAGTATATTTTAGTGGATGTGGGCACCTGAGGAACATAACGGTTGCATTGAGAATTCCTGTTGAGAGTGTACCACCCCCAGGCTATTTGAGGTAGCACCGTGAGATTTAACCTCGCTCCTACAGGATGTTTATCAAGCCTGGGATCTCGTGGATGAGTTGCCTCCACAATAGCCCACACATAGGGTGTACTGCTGTACACAGGAGCTGTTATGTTCACCGTGGAGAATGATCTTGGCGGAATAAAGACCGAAGCAGTTCCTAAAAGGTACTTGGGTGAATTACGGTATGTGGTTCTCCAGAAGGTTATCGTCGCCTCTGTACCCACACTCCCATTATTCCACAGGTGAGCAGTTAATTTCGCCAATTCACCATCGTAGGGTAAATAGTCTGATGTAGAGACCTTGAAGAGATAAATTTCAGGAACTCCTATGGCGTACAGAGTGTTGTTTATTGCTACGAATATTCTACCGTGAATAACCGCTGGTGAGGTTGTGATTGGCATGCCTAAATCAATCTTCCAAAGCATTCTGTTTTCTTCAGTGAGGGGGATGTCTGTGGCATTAATCAGATACTGCTTTGAATCCATTAGACCAAAAGTGATGTACTTCCCATTTGTAACAGGAGATGAGCCTACAGGTGGCTTGGTCCTTGTGAAGTTCCACAGTTCTGTTCCATCGGAAAGCCTTAATGCTGTTAGTTTTGCTCCCTCATATGGGAAGCCCGCAATATAGTAATGGTACATGGCCAAGGTGTAAATCTTGCCGTTATAAACGGCAGGGGGAGAAGAGAGATAATCACCCACCTTTCTCATCCAGAGCTCCGTCCCTGTCAACCTGTTTAGACAATGGAGGTACCCTGCACGGTCTCCAAAGAGAATAACCCCCCCTGCGATGGTAGGGGAGCCGTCTATGGGACGTGTCGCGTTGTAGACCCAGATCACGTCTCCCGCCCCTGGAGAGGTGTCATTCTCGCCTGTGAACCCATCGTTACCGTCCGAAAAACCATCCTTGTCCAAACAGTAAAAGTACCCTGCATCCGTTCCAAAATAAAACCTCTCACCATCAGATGCGGGGTCTGCGGTTATACCCACCACCAGGGAGGGGAAAGAAAAGCTCCAAAGGATAGTGCCGTTCTCCATTGAAACACCATAAAAATATGCTTCAGATATCTTAGCACCAGCAATCCCCAGAACATCGTCGGTTAAGGCTGGTGTTCTGGAGACAGACCTAACGGGCATGGATGAATACCATAGAAGTGTTCCATCCGTTGCATTCACTGCGTATACCCCGTAGCTCTCTGTGGTGAAATAAACCACGCCATTTGAAACCGATGGTGCATATCTTATCTCCCCCCCGGGGACCGATGCGTTTACATAGGTATTGAAACTCCAAAGAATCACCCCGGTGTCAATATCAAGGCAATACAACCTCCTGTCTCCAGAACCAACATAGACCCTCCCCTGATAAACCACTGGGGAGGACCTGGTATGGCCTGGAATAGAGGTGTTCCAAAGAATTGACGGATTAAGTGGCATCAAAGAGTCTGTATATCCCGTGTGTGCAGGTGAGCCCATTAGAGTTGGCCAGTCGTCCATTTCTCTTATATCGCCCCGTCCTTGTTCACCCTTCTTGAAGCCCCCTGCTTCACCATAAACTAATCCAACAGGAACAACAAAAAGTAGTACTGCGAAAAGGACTGTTAACCGTTTTACACCCTCTTTGCCGCATTTTTTTCTGCGCATCTTCAACACCTCATGTAAAAATAGTACGAAGGGGCATCTGATGGCTCAAAAACCTGCCCAGTATATATAAAGATTTTGTGAATGTGTGTTTCAGAGCTCTATTGGGTTTCCCTCATCCGGAAGGATTATCTCCCTGCTGCCGTCGTCAACTGCTTCCTTTAACTCCTCTCTGTTATCTCCGTGCATTAGAATCACCCTTTCCGCCCGGCTCTCCTCTATGAATCTCACAAGCTGGCTATGGCCTGCATGTGCGGAGAAGTCAAAGAATTCCACGTCCATGTTAATCTTTTCCTCTACCCCAGCAAGCTCAATGGTTCCTGTCTCAAGAAGCCTCCTACCATTTGTGTTCTCCACCTGATACCCTGTGAGAAGAATCGCATTTTTGGGGTTATCCTTTAACTTCATTATGTATTCAATTACCGGACCGCCATCCAGCATTCCGCTGGTGGTGAGGATCACATCGCCCTTCAAGGCCTTTCTCCTCTGCTTCGGGTTTCTGATCATGTGAGCTTCAGCCAATGCATGCCGGAGTTTTTTGGTGTTCTTGACCTCAGCAGGATTTTTCAGGAATATGGAGGATATCCTCTTCCCCATCCCATCCACCCATATTCTGTAACCGCTTCTCTGAAGTATAAGCAGGAGTTCTTGAGTCCTCCCAAGACCAAATGCAGGAACAATAGCCACTCCCCCACGGTCTACGACCTCCTCCACCTTTCCCAAAAAGCGATATATCGTCTTCTCCCTAAGTTCGTGCTCTCTTCCGGCGTATGTTGACTCAATGATCAGCGTGTCGCATCTGGGAGCCCTCGTTCCGTTCACAAGGTGGGTGTTTATTGTATTAATGTCACCCGTGAAAAGAATCTTTTTATCGTTATCAACCATGTACATCAGCGATCCAGGGATATGTCCAGCAGAGAGCGCCTTTATTTCAACGTCCTCAACGATGATGCTCTCCCCATCTCTGATTGGGTTGTAATACTCCTTCATAATCTTTATATCATGGGTGGAGAACTTCTGAGGAAAACCTTCATACTTGCTCACCTTTAAACTGTCCTCAAGAAGAATGTCAATTAGCTCATTAGTGAGTGGAGAGGTGGCGTACGGAATCTGATAATCCGAAATCACCTGGGGCAGCATCCCGGAATGGTCAAGATGCGCGTGGGTGAGGAAGAGGGCGTCAACTGGTTCTCGCAAAGGAAGTGGGTACTCCGGCGGTTTTGAGGGGGTCATCCCGTATTCAAAAAGGAGCCTCAGACCGTCCACTTCCATTATCATTGCAAGGCTACCAACCTTTGAGGCTCCACCCAGGAACGTTGCTTTCATCGGCCTCTGCTCAAGAAACAAACTATTTAAAACTTCTTGCCAAACGTTTGCGGTTTTATATTTGCAAACGTCCTTCCCAACATCCTTTACGTTCTCACCGTTCCCCCAAAACCCTTATATATTTCCTCAACATATAGCACTATTAGGATAACCTAAAGGAGGTGATAAAAAATGCCATGGGGAGACGGCACAGGTCCTATGGGTATGGGCCCGATGACTGGAAGGGGTGCTGGATACTGCTCTGGGT
>JAGHBW010000083.1 GCA_021160765.1 Thermoplasmata archaeon | reverse complement strand
GTGGTTCCCCGTGACCTCACCTATCAGTGCATCTGAGTCCTGGCCAACGTTGGAGTAGGAAACCTCCGTTGCCCCACCCACAGCAACCGCCCCCCCGTAGAGGTAGTTCAGAGCAAAGGCCCTTGATATGTTCATATCCTCTTTATGGCTTCCGAAGCCCTTCCCGTGGATCTTGGCGTTCATGCACGCCACGAAGAAGGCGACCTGGGGTGGGAGGAGCAGTTCTCTGGCCTCCTCGCTCCTTAGAACACCGTTGGGGTCATTGGTGGTCACGTAGGGTATCATGTAGAGTGAGCCACCGTCAGAGCCGTGGCCGCGGTAGGCCACGAATGTGGAGACCACAAGGGATTTGGTTATGTCCGTCTCTGTTGTGGGCTCAACGGGGTTCGGCATGATGTTGTGTCCCCTTCCTGATGGGCCGTAGTAGTCGTAGCTCATCTTCTCGTCCTCAAAGTCCCTGCAGACGAACCTTGCGGGGGTCGCCTGCCGCCTCTGATACGTGATCTGAAAACCGCTTAAAGATGTCCCGTGGTACCTCCACTTCACCGTCTTCTGCCCCGTTGTGTAGTTGGCCACAAGTGTGTCTGTGTACCTGTCGTAGAGGAAGGTCCTGGTGACCTGATTGCTCAGCCCTTCAAGGTTGAGGTTGATGAGCCTTCCCACGGAGGCGTCCATTGTATAGGGGTCGTCGTCCAGGAAGCCGTACACAACGTCTGAGTTCACAAGAGAGTCCGCCTCGCGGGAGTTTGGATCGCTGCTGGTGGTGTCTGGAAGCTGGAACTGGGGTACCGCCGCAGCGCTTCCCATAAGGGCGATGTAGTGGGGGATGCCGTAGGTTCCGGTTACGTTCTTTATCTTCAGGTAGAGGCCAATTGCCCTGCTGTTGAGTTTTGTGTCAAGGTAGCCTATCTCCTCCTCCGACGGCTCCCAGTCCGTTAGAACATAGGCCCTGTGGAAGGCGGCCACCGCAGGGGCCATGGCGGAGAGGGCATCTATGTGGAAGAGGCTGTCATAGGGGTTGTATGAGGGGGTGTTGTTCTCCAGTGTGGAGGTGTCAAGGTCATAAGGGTTCACAACAAGAAGGTAGTCAAAGGGAACGCCGTGGGCCTTCAGGGAGGCCCACGCCTCCTCCTGACTTCTGAATGTGGGTTTGTAGGGATAGAGCACCCTCTTCTCCACAGCAGCCACCGGGGCGCTCCAGAGGGCGTCCCGAAACTCCTTCACGTAAAAGAGGCCGTCAAACCCCCTGAAGAGGGATGGTGCCTTTGGACACAGCGGCAGGGTGTACTCCTCCCTCACGTCAAGCCCCTGGGAGGCAAGGGCTTTGGGCAGTTCCTCCCCCTTTGAGAAGAGTATCACCGGGAGATTCATGGCGTCCATCTTCTGAAGTGTGTCCAGTTGGTGTTCGTCAAGCCCCTCTCCAGCAGCTATGAAGAACGGATGGTAGCCCTTAAGCGTGGCCAGTGATGATATTGCAGCTATTGCCAGCATATCCTCCATGCTCTCAGGCTTCTCAGCCACAAGAATGTAATCAGATGGAAGGTCAAGCTTCGGGGAGTACTTCGGAGGTTTCGGTGGGGCGGGCCTTGTCAGTACGTAAACCATCCCTGAGATCAGGAGAAGGGCGATGAGCCCTACAGCCACAATCTTCCGGCGGTCCATATCCATATTTAGCGACCTCCTTTCCGTGCATAACTTCCAACAAATTATTTGAGTTTATTGGTCTTCCCTCTTCCAGTATTCTTCTATGGACCTGACCTCAAACTCCCCCCGGGAGGCCCTTATCGCCTCAACCTCCGCTCTAGCACCCTCAACGGTTGTTATGAAGGGTATCTCCATCTCAACCGCCAATCTCCTCATCCTTGCCCCATCTCTGATGGGCCCGCTCTTCAATGTTGGGGTGTTTATGATAAGGTTTACCTCCCCCTCCCTCATGAGCTGAAGTGCATTTGGCTTCAGCCCATCGGAGATCCTGTATATTACCTCCGCCCTGAGCCCTCTCTTTTTCAGATACTCAGCAGTCCCCGGGGTTGCCACAATTCTGAATCCCAGGGATATCAAATCCTTTGCAACAGGAACGATCCTCTCCTTGTCCTCGTCCTTCACGGTGATGTACACCGTTCCTCTGGGGGAGAACTTCTCGTCCAGTCTTGAAAGTATGGCCTTGTAGTAGGCCTCCCCAAAGCTCCTCCCCACCCCCATAACCTCTCCGGTGGACTTCATCTCTGGACCCAGCACGGTATCAATGCCCTCCAGTTTTAAAAATGGGAATATGGGGGCTTTAACAGAGTAATACCTCCTCCTCCAGTTGACCTCTAGAAGCCCCTGCTCCTCAAGGCTTACCCCGAGCATCGCCCTTGTGGCAGCGGAGGCAAGCGGGATCCCCGTGGCCTTTGAGACGTAGGGGACGGTCCTTGACGCCCTGGGATTCGCCTCAAGTACGTATATCTCACCATCTTTGACGGCGAACTGTATGTTTATGAGGCCAACGGTCTGAAGCTCTAGGGCGATCCTCCT
The DNA here is from genome assembly GCA_021160765.1 of Thermoplasmata archaeon. Taxonomy (GTDB): domain Archaea; phylum Thermoplasmatota; class Penumbrarchaeia; order Penumbrarchaeales; family EX4484-36; genus EX4484-36. The sequence goes on along the minus strand of JAGHBW010000083.1, from coordinate 982 downwards.
TGTGGCCTCCTCTATTTCCTCAACAACATCCCCGGGGAGTGAGAAGGGTGGGAGGGAGGTGTGGGAATCGCCAGAGTGCACCCCCGCCTCCTCTATATGCTCCATAACACCTCCAACAAGAACCTCCTTCCCATCCGATACCGCATCCACATCAACCTCAACCGCCCCTGAGAGGAACTCATCCACAAGTGTTGGGTGCTCCTCAGTCACCGCCGCGTTCTCCCTGAAGTACCTCTTCAGGTCCTCCTCTGAGTATATCACCTCCATGGCCCTCCCGCCCAGAACGTAGGAGGGCCTCACCAGCACTGGATAGCCTATCTCCTCAACGAGCTCCCTCACCTCATCAAAGCACCTTGCTGTGCCCCCCCGGGGCTGCTTTATACCAAGTTTCTCCATGAGCGTGTGGAACCTCTCCCTGTCCTCAGCCAGATCCATCGCTTCCGGTGGAGTCCCCAGAATTCTAACCCCCAAGGAGAGTCTGTCAATCTCCCTTTTAAGAGGTGAGGCCAGGTTGACGGCAGTCTGGCCGCCGAACTGAAGTATCACGGCCCCGGCACCGGAGGCCTCAAGGACGCTGAGAGAGTCCTCCAGGGTTATGGGGTCAAAGTAGAGGTAATCGGAGGTGTCAAAGTCCGTTGAGACGGTCTCCGGGTTGTTGTTCAGGATCACCGCCTCATACCCCTCCTCCTTAAGGGTCTCAGCAGCCTTCACGGAGGAGTAGTCAAACTCTATTCCCTGCCCGATCCTTATGGGCCCAGAGCCTATGATGAGGACCCTTTTCCCCCTTCTCCTCTTAGAAGCGCTCCCCCCGCCGAGATAGGTTGAGTAGTAGTATGGGGTGTAGGCCTTGAACTCCCCTGCGCAAGTGTCCACCATCTGATAGGTGGGACGGATGTTCCAGCGGCGCCGGGCCTCTCTGACGGCCTCCTCCTTGACCCCGGTTAAGTGGGCGATCCTTGAGTCGGAGAAGCCCATAGCCTTC
>JAGHBW010000137.1 GCA_021160765.1 Thermoplasmata archaeon | reverse complement strand
CCTTATAATATATAGTAGCCTCCTCTTGAGCGTGGAGTGCAATTGTTGGTTGGGTCACGTAGAACTCATGCTCCCCATCCGGAAATTCAGGGTTTATGCTATAGTCTATCCGGGGAGGCTGGGTGTCAACCTTGAAAAAGAGCGTGTGGTTTTCCTCAACGTTGCCCGCCTGGTCTACAGCCCAGTATGTTAAATAATGGACACCATCGGGTATTGTAATCACATCTGGAGCAATCTGGGCCCTTCCATCGTCCATTTTATAGAGAATCACAGCGCCTTCCTCACCACTTAGGTTTACTGATGGCTGGGTGATGTACCACCCATCATCTCCATCGGGTTCCGGTGGTGATACGGTGGCAACCGAGTAGGGAGGGGTAGTATCAACACGGAATAATCTACTTTTCACCTCCTCAACGTTGTTGTATTTGTCCACCGAGTAATAATAAAGGGTATGAACGCCTTCCGGCATGTAGAAGGGAGAGCTGTATAGGGTAAATTCCCCGTCATCAATCCTGAAATATGTTTTGGCCCCTTCTTCAGTCTCCAAACTTACAAGTGGGGATGTCACATACCAGCCCCCTTCACCATCAGGCTCAGGGGGATTTATGGTGAGGTTTGTTATTGGGGGAACAAGGTCCTTTATGTCTATATTAACTGAGAAACCACCAGAGGAGGTGGTGGAGGGTATAAAATATATTCTGTCATATTCCGTCCCAAATCCCTGGAGGGCCATCTCCCCACTGCTCCCACTCATGGGCAACGTCTTAACTGAGACCACCGTGGAGGAGGACATCATTACCAGTCTGACGTTAAATTGTGAGTTCTCCCCCTGAAAAGTGATCCCAAGGTTTTCCATACCGTCGGTCATTTTATAGAAGTAAGGAGCGTAGGACTTAAGCTCCGACGGTGTGGAGTATGAAACTGGATAAGAGGAGAACGTGGCAGACATAGCGCTGTCAGACACCTTCATGTTGTAAGATGTGAAGCCATATTGTCCATCCCCATAAGAGGTGGTATCCAGCAGGAGGGCTACCTTCCAGTCATTAAAAACGGCCCAGAAGTCCTTTGAGTAGCCATGGCTAGATAACGTAGAGGTTATGGAGGTAGCAGAGTTCTGAGTGTTGTGAACAAGGTTGCGGATGAAGTTCTTTCCTCCGTACTTCTCCATTAGATAAATCATAAAAGAGGCTGCTGCACCGTAATCATCTATCCCGTAAACACCATCCCGAAAATCCAGAAGGTTGTTGTTGGGGAAACGGTAAAAATAATAAAGATGAGACCTCAAACCTGAGGCTGAGAGGCCGAAATTCACATAAGCCGCTAGATCCGAACAACCTTCATTCAGCCATGTACTCTCGTTGGGATCCTCACGATAGTGTATCAGATGCTGGAACTCATGGGCCATTATCTCATCAGCCCAGGAGAGGTCGTACGAATCTATGTATATATTATTGGGGGTGTATGGGTTGAAATACCCCCCCACCCCACCTCCTCCGTCCATGGGGTAAATATATATGTAGGCGAAGGTGACATCACCTTTTTTATTGAACCAGGAGGTGTCTGTGGGGAATATCTTGCTGTCAAAAAGGGAACCCATGCTGTTTATGGTGGCATCGGACACACTGACCCTTGTGTCTACGTATATGTTACAGTATGTACCGGTGTACCGCAAAGTGTACCCCTGAGTGGTAGGAGTGCTGGAGGCAACGGAGGTATCGTATTCTCCGCTCTCTATAGCATCATAAATGAGAGGGGTTGCATAATACTTAGGCACCTCCCCCAGAACCCTCTGATAGTGTTCTCGCATCTCAAAAATCTCCCTCCAGATAAACTGTGGGAGGTCCAGGGGGGCCCCGGGGAGATACTCAACAGTGTCTGCGTGGGAGGATAAAGGGACATATTGAGTAAGAAGAATGACTCCAACGATCAGCAGTGGAAGTGTTCCTCGCAAATGGCAAGCCATCATTACCGCCTCAGCAACTGGTTGGAATGGGTCATGGTTTTAGTAATTTATGGCATAATTTTTGATTGTTTGAGGAAAGATGCGCCCACATCTACCGCCCCAGAGCAACACTAACATCGTCTTAAATAGCATTCTAGGTGCTTGTTTAGAGAGAAGGATTAAATTAAACGAAGTCTATACCCCCTCCCGATTTTGATGAAGCGAATAAAAGTGATAAACGACCCCACGGATCTGGCCACATTCCTGAGAGCTCTTGACACAGATACGAAAAGGAAGGTCTTCCAGGACGTGCTCAACGGATGGGTGAAAGCTGAGGATATAGAGAAGAAGTATGGGAAGGAGGGGCTAGACGCCCTCGCCTTCTTTGAGAAGATGAAGCTTGTTGAGATCTCATGGGCTATTGATGATAAGAGCGCCCAAAGAGTAAAAACCTACCATTCATATTATTATTCAGTCCATGTAAACTTCAGCACCTCACTTCTGGAGTTCTCTGACGTCCTATATGCCGCAACGATGCCAGAGGAGATGTTCAGAGAGCTTGAGGAGAAGATTCTTGCTGATGTCGGTGAGGACGGAATTTTCTCTGGCGATGTAGCAAAGAAGTATGAGATGTCCATTACACTCCTTAAATCGCTGATAAAGAGGTCAACAAAGCTTGAGATGCGGGGACATAGAATACAAAGGATAAAAGAGCTTTAGATGGGGAGATCGTATGAACGGGAGTAGCAGGAGGGACTTCAAGTCTGTAAGAAGTGGTCCCTCCAAAGAGAGGAGAAAACCCATGGGAGGGGTGAGAGGGTTTTTTGACTCCATGTCCCTAGATGCCAAAATTTTTATCTCAACAATGAGTGTTGGAGGCATTCCTCTCTACGTTTATTTTTTCATGAAAAACCTCCCAACAGGGGTGTACCTTTCAATTATACCCGCCATATTCATCACGGGAAGCCTCCCTGTAGTGTACTTCTCCAAGGATCTGAAACGGGATAAGGACAACGTAAAAAGAGTATGGATGAGCAGGTTCCTCTCCAGCTTCATATCTGCGATACTTCTCCTTCTGGACATACTATATCTCTCCGACATCTTCACCCGTGGGACCCTTTTTGACACGAAGATAGACCCCTCCTACGCCATACATTTTGTGTTCCTTCTTTTTATGGCTGGTTTCGGTTTTACTGTTTTTATGCTGGCTATCACTGAGGAGAACGTGGAGGAGGGTGAGGTTGAGGATGCTGCCTGAGGACCTTCACCCACCTGTTTGGGTCCTGAGGATGGGACACAGACCGGAGAGGGATAAACGTGTTACCACTCATGTAGCACTTCTCTCCAGGGCCTTCGGCGCAAGGGGGATTGACATTGACAGAAGAGATGAGAAATTGGAGGGGGGTATCCGTTCTGTGGTTGAGAGGTTTGGCGGTGATTTTACAGTTAGAAGCGGGGTGAACCCCAGGAAGGCTATCAAAGGTTTTGACGGGAAGATCGTCCACCTCACAATGTATGGGGAACCATTGAAGTGGAGGATTGATGAAATAAGAGAAAACGAAAGAATTCTGGTGGTGGTGGGGGCGGAGAAGGTCCCGGGATGGGTGTATAAAGAGGCCGATTATAACATCTCCATAACTCAGCAACCACATTCGGAGGTCTCCTCCCTAGGGGTGTTCCTCCACCATCTTTACGACGGGAAGGAGGACGAACTATCCTTCCCGGGTGCAAAGGAGGTGATACTTCCAGAGGGGAGTGGAAAGAGGGTAATTCAGATAAGCTCCCCGCCACTCAAGAATCTAGAGAAGAGGAGGGGCTGGCTACCGACAATGGACGAGGCTCTCAGGATTTTGGTGGACTTGGGGGTACCACCTCAGGTTATCCGACATACAATTGCAGTTCATGATTTTGCCAGGGAGATATGCGACCGGTGTGAGAGCAGTGAGATAAACTGCGACCTCCTTTTAATGGGTGCCCTCCTACATGATGTTGGGAGAGCCAAAACACATGGAATTGAGCACGGGATTAAGGGGGCGGAACTGCTGAAAAAGATAGGGGTTGATGAAAGGCTACAGAGAATTGCAGAGAGACATTTGGGCGCTGGAATAAAAAAAGAGGAGGCAAAGAGGTTGGGCCTTCCCCCCCAAGACTATATTCCTGAGAGCATTGAAGAGAAGCTGGTAGCTCATCTGGACAACATGATAGATGATTTCAGAAGGGTCCCTCTTTCCCATTTCGTGAATAGGATGGAAAAAATAGGCCTGATTGATGTGGGAGAAAGGGCCCTAAAACTTCAGGAGGAATTGGAGAGGAGGCTAAAGGTTAAGTTTGATGATTTCCTTTAATCTCTCTACCTCTCCACAGAAAATGAGGTGGAGCAAATGGAACTAAAAGAAGAGAAAATCCTGGTCTCGGGCAGGGAGGTCACCATCAGGGGGCTTGATACGGTTTTAAGAGAGGTGGCATTCCTCAACATGGGAGATGAGCAAACCCAGAGGGAGATCATGAAAAGGGTGAAATTCTACAATTATATCCCAAAAGAACTGGAAGACGATATTCGGGAGATTTTATGGAGGATGTTCCTTGAGAAATACCGGGGTGGTAAAGAGAACAGCCAGTAATAGCATTACAGGAAAAGATTAATAATTAAAGAGGTATTTGCCTTCCCCGTGATGAATTTTATCAATGAAGACAAGGAGCCTGACGAAATGGAAAAAGAGCCCCTGAAGGATGCAGACCTTCTCCCCGGGGAAGGGGACCTGTTTGAGACCTTTAAGGCGATACAGGAGTACATTGCTGAGGTGGATCAGGAGCTCAGGGAAGTTGAGGTTGGGTTAAGGAAGCTGATGAGAAGAGCACATTGAGAAACCTTTTTTTTACTTCAACGATAAGTGAACTCTATTCATCCTCAGACCTCTCTCAGTCGGAATTAAGTTTATATAAGGGAGTTAATTTTCTACCCGACCCTCCCGGCTGGGGAGGGACAAAACGCATGGAGGAATATGTATGGCTGAGGAGCTGAACCCATTTAAAATAGCACAGGAGCAGCTGGACGAAGTGGCAAAGATCATGGAACTTGACGAGGCCACCCACCAGATGCTGAGAGAGCCCATGAGAACGCTGATTGTGAGCATTCCCGTGAAGATGGATGATGGCAGTGTAAAGGTCTTCACAGGTTTCCGTGTTCAGTACAATGACGCCCGCGGCCCAACAAAGGGCGGAATCCGCTGGCACCCCTCTGAGACGCTTGACACGGTAAAGGCCCTTGCTGCATGGATGACCTGGAAAACCGCTGTGGTGGATATACCCTATGGCGGTGGCAAGGGAGGAATCATCTGCAATCCCAAAGAGATGAGCGATGGTGAGAAGGAGAGGCTGGCCAGAGGTTACATCAGGGCCATAGGAAGGTTCATTGGCCCGGAGAAGGATATACCCGCACCTGACGTTTACACCACCCCCCAGATAATGGCCTGGATGATGGATGAGTACAGCAAAATTATGGGGTACAACACCCCCGGGGTTATCACGGGCAAGCCCCACAATGTGGGTGGCTCTAAGGGTAGGGAGGACGCCACCGCTCGCGGAGGAATGTTTGTCCTCAGGGAGGCTGCGAAGTTCAAGGGTGTAAAGCTTGTTGAGAACAAGGAGAACACCCACACACCCCCCCATGAGCTCATGGAACTCCCTGACGAGATTCCAACAGGGGACGATGTGGTCAAGGCTGCCATCCAGGGATATGGAAATGCTGGGTATTATGCCCACCTCCTTCTGACAAGAATGTTCAAAAATGTGAAGGTTGTGGCCGTCAGCGACTCTAAGGGCGGAATATACAACGAGAACGGTCTCCCCTTCCGGGAGGTCTTCAAGGTCAAGCGAGAGACTGGGTCTGTGACGAATTACAAGGATGGGAAGAAGATAACCAATGAGGAGCTCCTTGAACTGGACGTGGAGATCCTTGTACCCGCTGCCCTTGAGAATGTAATAAGGGAGGACAATGCTGACAGAATCAAGGCAAAACTCATCCTGGAGCTTGCAAATGGACCTACCACACCTGAGGCAGACAGGATACTGCACAAGAAGGGAGTGCTCGTTCTCCCCGACTTCCTGGCCAATGCAGGAGGTGTGACCACATCATACTTTGAGTGGGTGCAGAACATAAACGGCTACTACTGGGATTATCCAGAGGTGTATGAGAAGCTGGACAAGAAGATGAGTGATGCCACCTGGGACGTTCTCAACACCTTGAAAGAATACAACGAGAAGGGCAAGGAGATACACTGCAGAAATGCAGCCTATATCGTCTCTGTAAAGAGAGTTGCAGAGGCGATGAAAACAAGAGGCTGGGTCTAAATCCCCAGCCAAAAGGGGTGGCCAGGCCATCCCTACTTTTTTTTTTATTTTTCCTCTCACAATCACAATCTCTTTTTGAAATGTTTCACAATCTTCCTTTTTAATCGTAAGTCTTTTTGGAGTAGTACCCGTAGGACATTACTGCCCCTCCAATAAGAGCCAGAATTCCCCCGAAAACATAAGGAAGGGACACATAACCAAAGGCGCCTGAGAGGATAATGGTTATTCCCATTGCTGCCTCCCCCATGTAAATCAATTTCCTCTCCACTGGCCTCTCAATAAACACCCCCAGGGATAGCAATACAGCACCCACAGTGAAGAAATAGACAAGAACTATTGCCTTAATATCAAGTCCATTGTTAACCCCCCCAATATAAAACACGGCGAAGAGGAAGATCAGAAAGCCAATGATGTAATACAGCATTTCAGATTCTTTTATGATCCTCACACCCCCTTTAAGACACCTGTGTGCCAAATAGATTTTAATGGCATATAATCTTTTCCACATACACCAACCGAAATTTACAGATTGTATCTCTAGATCACGTGGTAAACTTTATAATTCCCCTCCTATTCCTTCCTCTCCGGTGCCACCGTAGCTTAGCCCGGTAGAGCGGCTGACTTGTAATCAGCAGGTCGGGGGTTCGAATCCCTCCGGTGGCTCCATTTTTTAAAATAACAGTTTTAGAGCGGCCTAAAAAGTAAATATCACTTTTTATCTCCCCACCAAACATGAAGGTGAAAAAGTACGACTTGGTTGTTATCGGTACGGGCTCAGCTATGAACATTGTTGATCCCATGCTTAGAAGGAACCCTTCAATGAAGGTTGCGGTAATTGACAAGGACGATCCAGGAGGGATATGCCTAACAAGAGGGTGTATACCCACCAAAATACTACTCTACCCAGCTGAGCTGTTTAGAGAGATAGAGAGAGCACCAAAATTCGGAATTGACGTTGAGGTCAAAAAGGTGGACTTTGAGAAGGTAATGGGAAGGATGAGAAAATTGATAGATAGAGACATAGAGATGATTAGGAAAGGTCTCTCTCACGCACCCAACATAGACTACTACCCTCATCCCGCCTCCTTTGTGGCTCCCTATACACTGAAGGTCGCTGGAAAACTCATCAAGGGAGATATGATCTTTCTCTGTACAGGGTCCAAACCATATATACCCCCAATAAAGGGGCTTGAGAAGGTTGGCTACCATACCAGCGACACCATATTAAGGATCAAAAAACAACCGAAAAGTCTCATCATCGTCGGTGGAGGGTACATAGCAGCTGAATTTGGACATTTCTTCTCCGCTATGGGAACAGACGTTACCATTGTTGGAAGGAACCCGCAGTTCCTCCCTCAGGAAGAGCCTGAAATATCTGCTCTGGTAAAAAGAGAGATGAGCAAGTATCTCAGGCTGGTTACCAACCATGAGGTTGTTGAGGTTGAAAAGGGGCTTACGGGTAAGAAAAAGGTAATAGCAATCAACAGGGCGACTGGGAAGAGGGTTTCCTTTACTGCCGAGGAGATTCTCATAGCAGCTGGAAGAGCCTCAAACAGCGATATCCTTCATCCGGAGAAGGGGGGCATTAAAACAGACAAAAAGGGCTGGATCATAGTTAATGAATACCTGGAGACATCCCAGCCAAACGTATGGGCCTTCGGGGACGCCATCGGTGTCCACCTGTTTAAGCATGTTGCAAACTATGAATCCCTTGTTGTGTATTATAACGCGGTCTTGAAGAGAAGAATGAAGGTAGACTATCATGCTGTCCCCCATGCTGTTTTCACGTATCCTGAGGTCGCCTCTGTGGGAATGAGGGAAAAAGAGGCAATTATGAAGTACGGTGAGAAGGGCATCTTAATAGGCATAGAAAGATATGAGGATACAGCAAAGGGAGAGGCGATGGGTGTTAAAGATTACTTTGTTAAGGTGATAGTGAAAAGGGACGACATGAGGATTCTCGGGGCCCATATCATAGGCCCCCAGGCATCTGTCCTGATCCAAGAAATTATCAACCTCATGTACACAGAGGACGAATCAGCATATCCGCTTATGGATGCCATGCACATCCACCCTGCTTTAAGTGAAGTGGTGGAAAGAGCCTTTGGTTCCCTGATGCCACCTAAACACTATCACCACGTCTTAACAGAGCACTTCGGGCTGCCCGAGAAGTAACTCTTGAGACCATCTCAATCCAGTATTTGAATTTCAACCTTCTGGGCTTTAACTCTGGCCAGAATACTGAAGAATATGCCGAAAAAACCTATGAACGAACCGCTTATATTAAGGTACTGGCCCTTGAGGAATGCTGTCATGATCTGGAAGATAAAACCCAATGCTCCAAAACCTACCCCAATAGTTATGATGAACTTCCCCAACCTAACCTTCTCCCGGTAGAGAAGAAAGCCTCCAAGAATTACAAGAATCCCACCGAGGCTTGCTAGCAGAAGGAGGATTGAGAATGCCACATCCATCTCCCACCCTCCCCCAAGATACCTTTCAGCCATTGCCTGAACCGCTTTCCACGCGGCAACCCCTGTGATGCCGCTTATGAAAAGAAGGATGCCGGAAGCGATTGCTAGCATCCCGGCTAATCGGTTGGCCTTCCTTCTCTCAATGATTGTTATCCGCTTCTTTTTCGCCATGAAAAGCCCCCCTTTCAAAAATATATTCTTACTTTATATTTCACCCTTTTCTCTCCTCTTCAAGACGTTTCTTCAGATTGTAAAGATACTCTAACGCCTTAAGTGGCGTCATATTATCAAGGTCAAGATTTAGTATCTCCTCAATGTAAGGGTTCTCCTCCTCCCCCTCAAAGGGAAGAAGTACCAGCTGAACCCCCCTGCCCCTTCTATAACTAGTCCTCTTCCCCTCCCCGCCACCCGCAATATGGGTGGCCGCCTCTCTCAGTGAATCTCTCTCCTCAATCTCCTTTAGGATCTCCGAGGCTCTTTTAACAACATCCTCTGGTACCCCCGCTAGTTTAGCCACCTCAATACCGTATGATCTGGATGACGGGCCCCTCTTAACCTTCCTCAAGAAGACCACTCCATCCCTTGTCTCTTTAACTGCAACGTGGTAATTCACCACACCCTCCACCCTTCCCTCCAACTCCGTTAAATGGTGGTAGTGTGTCGCAAATATTGTTCTTGCTCCTATCTTTCTTCTATCTGCTAGATATTCCACCGCCGCCCATGCTATGGCCATCCCGTCAAAGGTTGATGTGCCCCTCCCAACCTCATCCAGAAGTATTAAAGACCTCTTAGTGGCACTGCGGAGAATGTTAGCAAGCTCCAGCATCTCCACCATGAAAGTGGACTGCCCCCTTACTGGATCATCGTATGCCCCCACCCGTGTGAATATCCTATCAACAAGCCCAATCCTAGCCGATTCTGCAGGAACGAAAGCACCCATTTGGGCTAAAATAACGATAAGGGCAGCCTGACGCATATAAGTGGACTTACCAGACATGTTGGGACCTGTTAAAATAATGAATCTCTCATCTCTGGTATTTATATAGAGGTCGTTGGGGACGAAACCCCACTCAATAACTCTCTCCACCACAGGGTGCCTACCCCCCTTTATTACGATCTCATCCCCCTCATCCACAACAGGGCGGGAGTAGTTGCTCTGAGCGGCTATTTCCCCCAATGTCAGAAGCATGTCTAGTTCTCCTATGGCCCTTGCAGTCTGATAGATTTTATCCGATCTCTGAAGAACGTTGTTAACAAGCTCCCGGAAGATGGAGTATTCCATTTCCTCTATTTTCTCCTGGGCGTTTAGAATAAAACTCTCCTTCTCCTTTAACTCCGGGGTTATAAATCTCTCTGAGGAGGCAAGTGTCTGTTTTCGGATGTAGTCCTTAGGGACAAGGTGTAAGTTGGGGCGGGTGACTTCTATGTAATATCCAAAAACCTTGTTGAACCTTACCTTCAGAGATTTTATTCCAGTCCTTGCTCTCTCCCTTGCCTCCAGCGTTTCCAAATATTCCTTAGCCTCTTGAAGTGATCTTTTAAGTGTGTCTAGCTCCTCAGAGAAGCCCTCTCTTATCATCCCCCCCTCTCTAACTGTAGCAGGTGGATTCTCCACAATTGCACTTTCAAGAAGGTCAACAAGGTCTCCAGAGGGATCCATTCTACTCCGGATGTCGGATAATAGCTCCACTTGAGACATCTCAGGGTTCTTCAAGAAAAGTTCTTCTAAATCTCCCACCCTCTTTAGAGCCTCTTTAAGCGCAACCAGGTCCCTTGCGCTGCCACTCCCAAGGCTCAGACGGGATAAAATCCTTTCAACGTCACCTATTCCCTTTAAAACATCCCTCAGGTCACTTCTAACAAAGAGATGCCCACGAAAAAACTCCACAGCGTCAAGCCTCTTTTCAATCTCCCCGGGGCTGAGGAGCGGATTAGAGAGGGAGTGCTTCATAGATCTCGTTCCCATGGGGGTGCTGCACTTGTTTAGTATATCAAAAAGGGTACCCCTTGTACTTCCATCCCTCAGGTTCCGGAAGATCTCAAGGTTTCTCAGTGTTGTTGAATCAAGCACCATAGTATTCGTACTTGTGAGATACCTGATCTCCCTTATGTGGGGGAGAGAACTCATCTGAGTCTCTCTAGCGTAGGAAAGGGCGGCACCAGAGGCACCTACAGCCAGTGGACGGCCTTTGAGGCCAAAACCATCTAAAGATAAGACTGAGAAATGGGCCTTCAGTCTCTCCTCAGAGGCTTCTGGCAAAAAATGGTGATCCGGCCAATCTGTTATGGTGACCCCTTTCAGGAATCCCTTGAGGTTTTCCTCTAGCCACCTCCTCTGAGATCTAGGAACAAGAATTTCTTTTGGGTTGTATTTCATTATTTCTGCTGTTAAATCCTCCACAAGATCCCCCTCCACCTCCTTCACAAAAAACTCCCCTGTGGAGAGGTCAAGGTATGATAATGCTGCCCTCTCCTTTTTAATGTCAAGAAGAATGGAAAGAAGATAGTTGTTTGTAGCCTCTTTTAGCTCACTTGCAGTATAAAGAGTCCCCGGGGTCACCACCCTCACCACCTCCCTCTTTACAATACCCTTCGCCTTTTTCGGGTCCTCAACCTGCTCGCATATTGCGACTTTATATCCCTTCTCCACCAGGCGAGGAAGGTAGTTGTCAACAGCGTGATAGGGGACCCCAGCCATGGGAATCCTCTTTCCATCAGGGCCCTTATCTCTGGAGGTTAAGGTTATTCCAAGTTCCTTAGAAGCCACCAATGCATCCTCAAAGAACATCTCATAGAAATCTCCCATTCTGTAAAAGAGAATCGCATCTGGATACCGCTTCTTGATTCGTAAGTACTGTCTCATAACAGGTGTGAAATTTTCCTCTGACCGAAGTTTTGTCTCCCCTGCCATGATAACCCCTGCTGGTTAGTAGAATAAAGGAGGGAGATATAAAACTACTACCTTCTTCGGATATGGAGAGGGTCCCTCCAGCATTCAACCAAAGAGGGAGTTAAGTTACAATCATAAACTCTTTTCAGATAAACTTTTATATGGGGTGAGGTAAGAGTAGAGTTGCTAGGCTTGGCCGGGGAGCTAGGCCCTCCCTCGCCACCACCTTCGGGTGGTGGTGCCGCAGTATGGTCTATAGCGGGGCGACGGCCGGGGGCGGCGCAACCGGAACTCCACAGGGCCAACCGCCAACTGTGATGTCTCGTCCCTCGGGGCCGGAGGTGGTGCATTGGGGCGACCGGAGGGTCGCCCCGGCACCTTGACTGCGGGGACCGGGTCAGGCCCGGAAGGGAGCAGCCTAACCGCAGACTACCGGCGCTCGTGGGGAAGCGGGACTGAGAAGGTGGGAGGAACCACCCTGTGGAGGTCTAGGGCGTCCACCCCGGCTGGCCTAGCACTCGTTTTCTGGTGATAACGTGAAGATGGCGGTATTTGACATGGACGGTGTGCTCACCCTGTGCAGGTCATCGTGGGCATGGGTTCACAAGTATTACGGAGTGGACAATGAGAAGAGCGTTAAGGATTACATGGAGGGGAGGATAGATGATTATGAGTTCATGAGGAGGGACATCGCACTCTGGAGGAATGCCCTACAAAGAGAGGTACGTTTAGAAGACATAAGAAAACCCCTTGAGAAGATAGAGATAACCCCGGGGGCTAAAGAAACCGTACAGAGATTAAGGGAGAAGGGGTACGTGGTTGGGGTTATAAGCGGCGGGCTTGACCTCCTTCAGGAGAAGCTTAAAAAGGAGGGAATAGAGTTGGATTTCTTCCTGGCAAATGGTGTTGAGGTAAAGGGTGGCGTGCTCACAGGAGAGGGGGTCCTGAGAGTTCCGCTCAAAGAAAAAAACGTTGTTCTTCTGAAGATCCTTGAGGAGGATTACCCCTGTACAGAGACCCTTGTGGTGGTAGGGGACACCTCAGTTGACATCTCCATGTTCAGAATAGCTGATCTGGCAATCGCCTTCAGAGCCGAGGATGAGAGGGCTGCTGAGAAAGCACATGTTAGAGTTGAAGGTAACGATTTAAGGGATGTACTTAAGTCCGTTGAGATTTATGAGGGGTTTTATTCCTCTCCGTAGAGCATGAGAACCCTCTTCTGTTCCTCCCTTATCTTTTGAATCTCCTTCATCCTCTTCTCCCTCTCCTTCTCCACCATCTCTCTTTTCCTAATATACGCTCTCAGAAGTACAGTGAGAATCAACAACACGATGGCAACAAAAAGGATGTAGATATACGGATAATCCCTAGCCTCATCTTCCCTCCGCCACCGCCTGCCATCAAGGGGGTAGGCATCATATCCGTCAAGGTATCCATCCCCATCAGTATCACTCACCAGAGGATGTGTGCCAAGGCGATACTCCTCCAGATTCGTTAGAGCGTCTTTATCGGGATCCTCATCCGACTCCGGGCTATAAATGTCCAAACCCACATTGATCTCCCAGGCGTTTGGAAGTCCGTCATTATCGTAATCTGTTGTGGAATATACACCTTTAACCTCAACCAGGATCTTCGCCTCGTCGTAGAGGCCCGTCGTATCGTAAACTCTTAATGTAACAATGTAAACCCCGGCGTGGGGGAAATCCCAATACACCTTCCTGCCCTCCGCATCCCTTTGAAAACCATCGGAGGCGTTAAAATCCCAGATGTATGTAAGGCGGTCTCCCAGCCTGAGGTCGGGGTCCGTAGCATTTGCAGCCTCAAACATGTTGTGGAAGAGTATGGGGAGGGTTGCCCCGCCCTCTGGTGTTATTATCATGGCCCCTTCTGGTGGGTCAGGTACGTTCTCAACAACTATGTGGAGATTCACCCTGAAACCCACCTCCTCCCCCGGGTCTGTGAACTCAATCCATTCGTTTAAGGGCGGTATGTAGGGGGGATTCGTTATCAGATAGGATGGTATGGTAACCGAAATCAGGAGGTATGATAGGGGATTAATCCACTTAAGGGAGTAATCAGGGAAGTCTGTAAGGCTTGAGTAGACCTCTATTTCGTCTTGGACACCAGCCTGGACATCGTCATCTTCTAGATGAACACGTACAAGAATCCTCTCTCCCTCCTTCACTGTAAGGTTGATTACAAAATTTTTGTCTGGATAGCTGTAGTTCCTCCCATTAACCTCAATGTAAACAATTTGTGGAAGGTCTGGCTTATTGGAGACGTTGAACCAAAAGATGGCTGTAGAGCTGCCACCATTTGTGTCCTGTGCGGTGAGAAGAACTTCATGACAACCAACATCCCACTGCGTGGGGGTCCACGTAAATTCCCCCGTGGTGGAGTTTACCTCAAAAAGGTTTATACCCTCTAAAAACTGGACAGAGAAATACACCTCATCCCCATCTTTTTCATCCACAGCAAGAAACTGTCCGGTACAGGTGAGTTCCTCCATGAGTTCCATCTCAAAACTCCCCTCACTGTTCACACCCAGTATCACGGGAGGGTCATTAACAGGCATAACCGACACGTTGATTGTTATTCCCTCTGAGAGATCCTTACCATCTGTAGCGTACAGTTCCAAAAACTCCCATCCATACTTGTCTGGAAGAGGGGTTATTCTGAGAGACCAGGAGGTACTGTTCTGAACAGGTGGGACAAGCTCTGCCCTTACTATCACTCCATAAAAATCCCTCCCCAACTCCCCCGCCTCATTTTTCATAAGTAAGTCAATCTCGTCCCCATCTGGATCTGAAAAAAAGGTGGACACATTGCTCCAGGTACCCGGCGTATCCTCAATCATGGAAAACTCTAGGTACCTGTAAAGGGGCATTGGAGGGGTGTTCCCCACCTCTGCGGAGAGGAGAGGAGCGATATGGAAGGTGAACAGGAGCAGCGGTATTAAGATCAAGGTGTGCCTCAATCCACCACCTCTTGAAAAAATAATCATGAACTTTTGATTTAAACGCTCCCGGCACATGTGCCTTGAAAATGTTAAATATGATTCTGCTACTATCCCCACTCAGATGACCAGCGGCTACGAGGCAGTGAGAGAGGAGGTTAAAAGATGGTATGGGGAGGGGGGAGTGGAGGTTTTAACACTGCTTGAGGAGTATCTAAGGCTCTACTGTGGCCATAACCTGGACGGGATCACAGAAAACGAGTGTATAGAATTTCTCTGGGACTACTATCCCAAAGTGGTGCTCAACGTCTCAGAGAAAACACATCAACTGGCGCACCAGGTGGTCTATTTCGTCCTGAACTTTTACGAGGGTCTAAGAGATGTAGTGTGAGGTCTTTTCCTCCGCAGAGACCTCTTCCTCGTCAACCATTTTCCCTATCTCCTCAAGTATCTCCTCTGCTTCGTTCCTCTCCATCCCAACCTTTTTCACAAGGAAGTCCTCTATCTCCTTCATGCTCTCTCCCCTCTTCATCCTCTCCAGAACCATACCCTTGAGCCTTTCCATAAGCGACTTCTGAAACTCCTCTGACAGCCCCAAACTGCTAATTACCGAGTAGCTGCCTATCAAAAGAGCGGTCAGGGCGTCGTTGAACTCCTCCCTACTTAAGGAGGTTAAGTCAAGATCCACCATGGCAATGACATTCTCCTCATCACCCCCCAACGCTACCTTGAAGAGGTTTAGTTGCCCATTTACCTTCAGAAGCTTTTTGTAAATCTTCATACGCTCCTTAACGTCCATTGCATCAGTCTCTATGCCCAGATCTATGAAGAGACTTGAGAAGCCTCCGCCCACTTTCACATATATGGGGAATGGAACCTTAGGATGCTGTGCCACAATCAGGTTCATGTCCCCCATCCTCTCCTCTTTAACCTCCCACGGAAGTCCAACAAGTTCCTTTGAGGAGTCACGACCTTCCTCAAGCCACTTCTTTATCTTCTCCGCCCAGGATTCTTCTTCCATAAACTCACCTCACACGTCAAAATACCTCTCAATCTCCCATGGGGAGATTGATATCTTATAATCCAGCACCTCCCTTCTTTTCATCTCCACATAGGTGTCCACAAATTCTCTTCCAAACCTTTTCCTCATGAGCTCACTAGAGGAGAACTCCTCTATCGCTTCTTCAAGGTTCCCAGGAAGCCTTTTTATACCCATCTTCCTCCTCTCCTCCTCGCTCATTTTATTTGGGTCACCTTTAATCATCTCCGGGGGTTCAAGCCCTCTCCTCACACCGTCCATTCCCGCCCAGAGGATGGCAGCAAAGGTCAAATATGGATTTGAGGAGGGATCCGGGTTTCTAACCTCTATATCCCCCACCCGGTTTTTCTTCTTTGAACCGGGCACCCTTATAAGTGCTGTTCTGTTCCTGGGACCCCAACATAGGTATACCGGTGCTTCAAACTCTGGAATCAGCCTCTTGTAGGAGTTTATCGTTGGGTTTGTAATGGCTGAGATCTCCCTGGCGTGTTCTAGTACACCTGCGATAAATGAAAGAGCATCCCTTGACAACCCCAAAGGGTGGGTTTCGTCCCTGAAGGCACTTCCTCCTTTTTTCTCAAGCCACAAATGTACGTGCATTCCATTCCCGGCATCAGTGGAGGATATCTTTGGTATATAACTCACAATGAAACCCCTTCTTCCAGCCACTATTCGTGATAGGAATTTATAAAGTATTGCAGCGTCCCCTGCATCAACAGGTGAGGGCCTGTGTCTAAACTCAATCTCCACTTGATGAACACCTCCTTCGTGATGGTGAAATTTTATATTAAGCCCCATTCTCCGCAGGTAGTAAGAAAACTCATTTCTAAATTCGTCCGTTATATCTTGTGGGGGGGAGGCGAAATAACCCAGCTTCGGAAGTATGGGATAGGGGCCGGGGAAACTCTCTGACTCCCTCCAATTAGATGGAAGCAAAAAAAACTCCAATTCCGGCTGAAGCCACGCCTTCGTGTACCCCATGGACTGGAGCTCCTCAAAAGCACGCATGGCCACTCCCCGGGGATCAAGGGGGTGAGGTTTAAGGGTGGTGGGGGAGTGAAGCCCACAGATTATCCTTGCTGTTCTCTGGGGCTCTGGAAGCTCTGCCTCGTATGGAAATATGTTGAAGGTTCTGGGGTCGGGAAGGGCTAGCAGGTCGGAGTCCTCTGTAGCTGCAAAACCAACGGAGGATCCGTCAATTATCATACCCTCCTCCCAGAAAGGGGAGTCTGCATAGAGCTGATCGGCGGAGATAGTGAAAGACCTGAGTCTGCCAGTTATGTCCGTAAACTGACACTGCACCCAGCTGATTCTATTCTCCTTTAAACGATACTCAATACTAGAAAGCATTTTGGAGGTCTCGGGGTCCGTCATGTGATCACCTGAAAGGAAGAGGATAAACTCCTCACTCCTATTTCAGTTTTGCCTACGCCAGGGAGTATGAAGTCAGTGCTAAAATTATTCCTAACCCCTGGATGGTAGAGACGTATCCCTTTACAAATTCTACCAGATCCTGACCACTGATCCATGCCTGAACTACGGAATAGAAGAAAGCCAGAAACCCCATGCCAGCTCCTAGGATTATGAACAGTTTTCCCGAAAGGCGGAATTGATAGTATATCAGTACTCCTCCAATCAGCACCGCTATTCCGCCCAGTGCCGCAATGTACGTCAGCGTGTCCAGAACTTTGAAGACCATCGGTTCCGTAATGATGTGTTGCAGAGACCCCTTAAGCCAGATGATCGCGTCCGCTGATCCCGAGAACTCCGACAATGTTAAAAACGCACCTGCCAAAATGCCAAGTGCACCTGCGAACCTTGTGAGCGCTTCCATTTCCCATCCCCTTTGAGAAGCAGTTACTAATGAAAATGCCCCCTATATAAAACTTTCCAAGATTGAGGGCTTACGACCACACTATTTCATCAACCTGCGGCCTTCCATTATCCCCAGTTGTCAACCAATCGGTCTACTCAAGAACCCTTCCCATAACGTAAAAATCCCTCTCTTCCAAAACCTCCACTCTGTGAAACTCCCCGGGAGTTATTCTCCCCTTCACCACAATGGGGAGATAGAAGTGGTTCCGGAAGAGGGTCGTCCCCCTCTTATCATCCACCTCCACGGAGAGCGCATCAAAGGATTCTCCAACCCGCTTCTCCATGTATTTCCTTGACACCTCTCTATGGATTTCTGTCAAGATCCGAGATCTCCTTTTCACCTCCCATCCAGGAATCCTCCCCTTCATATTTGCCGCCTCCGTGCCAGGTCGTGGAGAGAACCGTGTGATATTGAGAATTGGAGGACGTATCCTCTCAACAAGCTCCAAACTCATCTCAAAATCCTCTTCATCCTCCCCGGGAAAACCCACGATAATATCTGTAGAGATAAGTGCATACGGGAACTCCTCTCTTATCCTATCTATTATGTTTTCAAACTCCTTTACAGTGTATGGCCTCTTCATGGCCGCTAGTATCTTATCTGACCCGGACTGTACCGGTATGTGAAAGAATTTG
>JAGHBW010000101.1 GCA_021160765.1 Thermoplasmata archaeon | reverse complement strand
TTATTATGATTTGCTTTGTAGGATACAACTGTCATAAGACCAAAAGGTTCTGACATTACGGGCACTGGGAACCTGTCTGTCCCAGGTGCGGAAAACCTGTTGACCCCACTCCAGTAGAGCTTTAAAGAAGGGGGTGGAGTTTGTTTGAAGGATATCGCAGACGAGACTTTCTCCTTGCCATCGTCTCAGTCTTTTTCTTCGGGGCCTCCTTCCCCCTGCTAAAATATGCACTCTTCTACCTCCCACCCCTCACCTTCGCAACCATAAGAGCCATTTTAACAGCGCTCTTTTTTCTAACAGTCTCCCCCCTTCTAGGTTGGCGTTTTAAGTTCCCTAAGGGGGCGCCGCTTAGAACCGCCCTCATCGTCGCCTTTCTGTCAACAACCTATCCGAGCGTCGCCCAGAACTACGGAATAATGCTCCTAGAACCCTCCTCCGCTGCAACACTATCCTCTGTCTTTCAATCTACCTCCCCCATATTCACCATGTTCCTGGCTGCTAAGTTTCTTGAGGAACCCATAACGAGGAAGAAGGCTTTTGGGGCCGCTGTGTCGTTCACTGGGATTGTTCTGCTCAGCACCGGTAGAGGGGGTGTGGAGGCTCTCAAAAGCTCCGCCACATTGGGCGGCCTTCTCATACTCTCCACCGCCCTTTCCTACGCCATAAGCGGCGTTTTAATAAAAAACACTCTAAAGGAATACGGAGCAATGAATCTCCTCTTCTGGTGCAACATCTTCTCTGCACTCATGTTCATCCCCATAGGGGCAGTAATCCTCTTCACTGGGGTTGAGAACCCCACCCTCACCCCCCTGGGAATGCCAATAATCTGGCTTTCACTCCTTGTTCTCTCAATGGTTGTTGGCGGGGTTATTATGATCGTATGGTATAGGCTTATTGAAAGATATCCCATCTCCCGTTTAAGCTACTTTTCCTACCTGATCCCGCTCTTCTCCGGGGGAATTGCCATCTCCATGATGGCGGAGTGGGTTGACATCCGAACACTCCTGTTCTCCCTACTAGTTATTATCGGTGTGTATATTGTTCAAAGCCCGGAGAAGGCAAGGGTTAAAATCCCCCGCGACACTTAGGGTGCGACCACAAAAAAAGGTGAGGCATGTGAAGGTAAAGGTGGCAATAAACGGGTACGGCACCATCGGTAAGAGGGTGGCCGATGCGGTTTCCCTGCAGGACGACATGGAGGTTGTAGGGGTCACCAAGACCCGACCAACGGTTGAGGCCCTCCATGCCAGAGAGAGGGGATACCCCCTCTACGCGGCCAAAGAGGAGGCGATTGAAGGTTTTGAGAACGCCGGGATGAAAATAGAGGGGGCCCTAGAGGACCTTCTTCAGAGAGCAGACGTTGTTGTTGACTGCTCCCCGGGGAAGGTGGGCGCTACCTATAAACCCCTCTACGAGAAGGCTGGGGTGAAGGCCATATTCCAGGGTGGGGAGAAACATGAGGTGGCGGGGGTCTCCTTCAACGCCTATGCCAACTACGAGGAGGCTTGGGGGCGCAGGTTCGTCAGGGTGGTCTCATGCAACACAACAGCTCTAGTTCGCTCCCTCTACCCGCTGAAAAAGGAGGTGGGAGTGGAGGAGGTCCAGGCGGTGATGATAAGAAGGGCCGCAGACCCCTGGGATTCATCAAAAGGGCCGATCAACGCAATAGAGCCCTCCCTAAAACTCCCATCTCATCACGGTCCGGACGTCCAGACGGTCATTCCTGACCTGAACATATACACTGTGGCGGTAAAGGTTCCCACCACCATAATGCACCTCCACAGCATAATAGTCAAACTCCCAAAGGAAGTGGGAGAAGAGGAGATCCTCTCCCTCTGGGAAAGATACCCCCGCATATCCTTCGTCTCAGGGGCACTTGGTGTTAAATCCACCGCCAAAGTAATGGAGATGGCCCGGGATATGCTTCGGCCCCGTGGCGACATGTACGAAACCATCATCTGGAGAGATGCTGTGAAGATTGTTAATAGAACGCTTTATTACTTCCAGGCGGTGCATCAGGAGTCTGATGTTGTTCCGGAGAACATAGACGCCATCAGGTCAATGTTTGAGATGGCGGATAAAGAAGAATCCATAAGAAAAACAGACAAAACACTTGGAGTTGGATGGACGCTCTCCTAGTCCCCGCACCCTGAACTTCACCAACCCTTGTTTACCTTATATTTTTAAATAACGGTGAGAGATTATAGTTCAGGGTATAAAGAGCGGGGTGAGAGACGTTGCAAGGAGCAACAAAGGTGAAAACACCGGTGCAGAAGAGGCCAAAAAGTGGCAGGAAGATCCAAGTTGTCTCTACAGGGGCAAAGAAACTTGACGAAATAATCTCCGGCGGGTTCCCTATAAAATCCAATGTTCTCATTTATGGACCCCCCTTTGTGGGCAAGGAGAGCTTTCTCTATCAGTTCATTGCAGAAGGGCTCAAGTGGGGCGTGCCCTCCCTTATCGTTTTAACGCGCTACACCACAACAACCGCCAGAAAGAACTTGATAAGATTTTATCCCAAATTGAAGGAGAGGGAGAAGGAGGGGTTAGTGAAATACATTGACGCTTATTCAAAAAGTGTGGGGATGATCGGGAACAACCCTTACGCCAAATATATTTCCGGCCCGGGGGCTCTGCAGGAGATAGCTAGAGCTATTGAGGAGTTTCAGAGAAGCCTTCAGGGGAGGTTCTACTACCATCGGATTATACTGGACTCCCTAACACCTATGCTGAGGCAGAAGGGGCTTGACCACCTTATGAACTTCCTCCACGCCATTGTGGCTAGAAATAAGACATATCGGGGTGTCGCCTGCTATGACATCTCTGCCGGGATACACAGTGAGGGGGAGGTGTCAGCTATAGAGAGTGTGATGGACGGCACTATATCCTTCAGGGAGGATGGTAAGAGATTCTACTTGAAGATAAAGGGTTTAAGGGGTGTTAAGAACCGCGATTGGCTTGAATACAACTTTGATGACACCTCCTTGGACATCCTGGGCATATTCGGCCTTGACTATATCCCTTGAAATTTTAGGGTGGGAAGTTTTAAATTTTTGACTGCGCTATTTTACGCTAAGGAGGAGTATCTATGTCAAAAAAGGAGGATATACAGGAGGAAGAGGAGGGGACTATCAAGAAGCTTCAGAAGGATGTAAAGAGGATCAAGAGGCTCAGATACCTTAAGATGCTTCTCACACTTCTTCTCATATCTGGGGTTGTTGTGGATCTAGCCTATACATACGCCGTTGCTAAGGACCTTCAGATCACCGATAAGAGAATCACAGCAATAACCCCCGAAGGAGGTACAGTCTTCAGAGCAGTGCTTCAGTTCACCTTTGAGAACCCCCGTTCAAAAGAGCTGGAGCTTCAGGGGATAACCTATAAGATCTATGTGGAGGGCGAATACCTGGGGGAGGGGGAGAAGGGTGCCTTCACCATACCCCCCGGGGAATCAAACCAGAGCTTTGAGATCCTCTTTGACCTTCAGGATCTGGGGAGCGTTCTTGACAGCGTACTGGGAAAAGAGGTTGTGCATCTGAGACTGAAAGGTGAGGTTATGGTTCCGGCGAAGTTCGCTGGTCTCTACACCTGGAAGGTTCTCACCATACCGTATGATGTGACGGAGACCTTCTCCACCTCGTGTGGTGAGGGGGAGATTACACCAGTGGTTCTGGAGGTTCCTTTTGAGGTGACCCATAACTCCGTCACACTCCGATGGTCCAGGTATATTGGAGAGGACTTTGAGAGGTACGAGGTGCACTTTTCCACGCAGAAGAACTTTCAGATATCCTCAAACACCCTTGCCGGGGTGATAGAGGATCAGGACACAACTGAGTACACTGTTGAGAACCTGCAGCCCAGAACAACATACTACTTCAAGATAAGGGTGTACAATGTGGCGGGCCTCCACGCAGACTCCAATGAGGTGTCGGCCACCACAAGGATCGTTCCCATACCGTGAGAAGGTTTAAAGAAGCTAAAAGCCTTCTCTTCTCTGGTGTTTTAGATGAGGACGCCTGAGCAGTACAAGGAGTCTTTGAGGAGGATGAGACCGAACATATACAAGTTCGGAGAGCTTATTGAGGATGTCACCACACATCCTGCAACTAGGAGAACTGTAGAGGGACATGCGAAACTCTTCTGGGCAGCCCTGAGCGAGGAGTGGGGGGATACCTTCTCCAAGAAGTCTTCACTGACTGGAGAGCGGATTTCACGCTACCTTTCCCTGATAAAAACTCCGGAGGATATGGTGGCTAACTGTAAACTGAAGAGGGCGGCCTTCAACCTTACTGGCACATGCACGGGGGGTAGGTGCGTTGGGTGGAACGCCATAAACGCCATGTGGGCCACTACGTATGACATGGCCAGTGATGGGGTGGTGTGGGGGGAGGAGTACTTCAAGAGGCTCAAAGAGTGGCTAATCTGGGCGCAGAAGGAGGATATTACCCTCTCCGGGGCACTGACAGATCCTAAAGGGGACCGGACAAAGGGTCCGGGGGGGCAGAAGGACCCCCTCTCCTATCTTAAGATTGTGGAGAAGGACGATGAGGGTATTACGGTGAGAGGGGCAAAGATAATGATTGCGGGGGTTGCAGCTGCAAACTACATCTTCGTTCTGCCTGGCAGAGGGATGAAGGAGGGGGAAGAGCCTTACGCAGTCTCCTTCGTGGTTCCAAGGGACGAGGAGGGTATAACCTGCGTTGAGGCAAGGCACCCCTCTGATGGGAGGGAGATGGAGGAGGGATGGGATGTTCCGGTTAAAAGAGGAGGAATCACGCAGAGCTACGTTCTCTTTGACGATGTTAGGATCCCCTGGGAGAGGGTCTTCATGGCTGGGGAGGTGAAGTATTCTGGCAGAGCGGTGATGAACTTTATAAGAATGTACAGGGCCTCAATAGGGGGGTGTGTTGCGGGGCAGGGAGACCTGATGGCTGCATCTTCAGTTCTCATTGCAAGGGCCAACGGCCTTCAGGAAAAGGCCTTCAGGGCTGAACTGGCAAAGATTGTTGTGAACAACGAGACCACCTTCGCCGTTGGCGTTGCCGCCTCCGTTCTAGGTGAGCAACACCCTTCTGGAATATGGCTGCCAAGCACGCTCCTTTCCAATGTGAACAAGGTGCACGTGGGTACACTTCCCTATGAGACAAAACGTCTATCTCAGGAGATCGCCGGTGGGATAGGGGAGACTGGATGTATGCCTTCTTATAAAGATCTCCAGGATGATAGATATGGCGACCTGCTGAAAAGGTACTTGAGTGGCGCAACTGACCCGGAGATAAGGATCAAAC
>JAGHBW010000181.1 GCA_021160765.1 Thermoplasmata archaeon | reverse complement strand
CTCCACACACCTCCTCAGCTCCATATCATCATTGGCTATGGGGGAAAAATCCAGTATAAGTATGTGCCCCTGATATATGATATCCGCCAGTTTTGAAATTGCCTTGAATGAGTCAATCTCCGCCACCTTGACCATCTTCTCCGCACCCCCTACCCCCTCACCTGGACTTATTGTAGAGAGGTCAATGAAGGGCCTCGGATATGCACTCTCAGCCATGTAAGGCTCCGGTTCCTTTACCTTGCGATTTATGAACCTCATCCCGCATCCCTCATTTTTTATTTTTTTCGCATAAGAAATTATCATTCTTGTAAATAAATACTTTGATATAAACGTATCGTCATGGATTTTCCTCCGCCTGGGTGGGCCCTACTTCCTCCTCTTGAAGTATCTCCCCCCTCCTCAACCGCTCCCTGAACCGCTCCATCTCCTCCTTCGCCCGTCTCTCCTCCTCTTCCCTCTTCCTCCTCTCCTCCTCTTCCTTCCTCTTCTCCTCAACCCTCTTGAAAGCGAAGAAACCAGCAGCCCCTGCAGCCACTATGATCAGTGCGACACCAACGTACACAAAAGGACTCGTTCCCTTCTCATGTTCAACGGTGACGTTTATTCCAACGATCTCCGAATAGACATATCCATCCGTACACCTGACCTCTATCCTGTGTACACCGCTGTCCAGGAACTTAGCGTCCATTCTGTACCGGTAGGGTAAGGTTCCATTCGCCCTCTCCCATTTCCCCCCATCAATCCTCACCTCCACCCATTGCACCTCCCCCGGACTTACCCTTGCAGTTCCTTCCACGTAAAACACCCCACTGACCCTCTGACCATCCTTTGGCTTAGTTATAATTAAGGTGTAATGCCTCTCCGATCTTACAACCTCCACTTTGAACGTAGCGGTCACGTTAACCTTTCCATCGCTGACCTGAACAACCACCGTGTGGTTCCCAACCTGCTCTGGGGAGGGAGTCCAGGAGATCTCCCCGGTTATATTGTCTATCTCCATGCCCTCCGGGGCCTGAAGAAGAGAGTATCTGAGCAGTTCCCCGGGGTTAGGATCTGTGGCGTTCACTTTCAGGTGGAAGGGGACAAGGTCTCCAGCCCTTTGGTCAGAAATGGGGGAAATCTCCGGTGGAAGGTTGTACACCATGACTTTAAGAGTATAATTCTGATAAACCTCAACAATTCCGTCACTGACTCCTATGGAGACCCTATGGACTCCTACATCTTCATAGTCAGGATTAAAGGATATCCTCCCATCCGAGGTCATTTTCATTCCAGTTGGAGAGTCGTAAAGTGTGAATATAAGTCTGTCTCCAGGATCAATGTCGTACGCAGTTATATTGTAGTAATACGTCTCTCCCACATATGCTATTGTCGGAGGGGTGGAGGTTATTACTGGTGGGTCCTCCGTGTTGTTCACAACAATTGAAAAGGTGTACGTTGAGTAATCCTTCCCATCGCTTAGCTTTATTGTGAAGTTGTGCTCACCCACATCCCAGTTCGTGGGTGTCCAGTGCAGGGTACCATTTGAATCCACCGTCATGTTCTCCGGCCCGTCAACAAGTGTCACTGTAACTGGATCCCCCTCAATATCGTCAAAATAATGGTCAAATGAAAATTCCTTATCTTCATCTATATAGCGAGGAGGGGTGCGGGTAATATAGGGTGGATCGTTCACGGGGAAAACAAAGACTGTAAAAACATTGCTCCTCATAAGAAGTCCCCTGGAATCTGTACACAGTATAAACTCTGTCATATACCCTGCCCAGTTGTCATTCAAACTTCCATTTTGCATGTCTATTCCGATATATCCATCCTCCGAGACAAAGATCCTTCCCCTGCTGGCGTTCACCACCTGCCTAACTTGAATGGCAAGATCTGAGAAGGGTGTTCTATCATCTGCTATGTAGTTTCTTAAGTCAAGCACTCTATCGCTCCATCCGTCCTCTGGAAACTCAATATCTGGTATTTCCTCTATCATCCAAGGTGCAAGATCTAACGTCATGTTGGTTATCGTTATGTTAACTCCACCCGGCCCATCCCCCACCACCTTCACTGTTGCACGGAGGTTTCCCTCCGGATCTGCAGGTACGCTAGGGTCCTGGAGCAGGGAGTTCAGGCGAGAGGTTATGTTGACCTTTACGGGCATGCTGTACTCTATTTTGAGATCGGAAATTCTGTATTCCCCCTCCGAGTACGCCTTGAGCTGCAGTAGAACAACCACAAATTTGTTCCCATAGGTGTCTTCAGAGGTTGGCGGGATCGTGGATATAACACTGTTTAATTCGTCCTCCCAGCCGCTAACCACTACGGTGGTGTTAAGAACACCCGTGTTAGAATATATCGGAGATGATACACCACCCAGGTATATCTCAGGTCTGTTGTTGCCGAGGTCTGAGAGGTCCCGATGCTCGTATATTATGTAAGATCCGTTCCCGTATGAGGTCCCCCCAACGTACATGTCTCCTCCGGCTATTACATCCACCCAGCCGTCCTTAAGGAGATCAACCCCCTCTCCCAAGCCAGTGCCAATCCTCTGCCACGGCCTCTGACCCTTAAGGGTGGTCAGAAGGGTGGTTCCTGTCTGTGAAAGAGTGTAAATGTACACCGCTCCCCTGTTGGAATTCGCCCCGGGGTCTCCGACAGCAATCTCACCCCCAGCCGTGTGGTCGTAATCACCCAGCGGTGCCACGCTCCAGGCGAAGTCACTGCTGGACCCCCGGGGGGGTACAATACTAATAGTGCTGGGATTGGTGAGAAGGATCTGTCTCCGGTCCCCGAACACTATAACAACGTCTGTTCCCATCTCAATCATTGCTAGATCATCGTAAGAGTCCCCATCCACATCCCCCAAGGAGCGAAGAGTGTCGGGTTGTATGCCGTACATTGTTAGGTTTACCACATACGAAAGGTTTCTGTCAAGGGTGGAGTTCCCAAACATGGTGTAAAGTTTCCCCCTCCCAAGGGCTACAAGGTCATCATAACCGTCCCCATCAAAATCTCCCGCGGCCAGGGAGAGGCCCACCGAATCGCTCGTGTTTCCCATAAGAACAAAATCCACATCAGCATCGGGAGAGTTTGAACCAAGGTATATGTATACTGCACCCCGATCAGTGGTGTTTCCGTTGTAGGATGGTGCACCAACTGCAAGATCGTAAAAACCGTCCCTGTTGAAATCTCCCGCAACTATGGAGGTCCCGTATCCTGAGCCAATCTCATGCTCCTTAAAGGTAAGTGTTGGCGTTGTTGAGACCGGCCCCGGGTAGTACTTCACCCCACCGTATGTTGTACCGCTACGGGAGGGGGCTGCCACAAAAAGATCAGAGAATCTGTCCCCGTTGAAGCGAGTAATAAGAAGGCTATAGCCAAATCTTTCATCCATGGAGCCGAGAAGGGTCACCATGGGGTTAAGGTTTATAG
>JAGHBW010000004.1 GCA_021160765.1 Thermoplasmata archaeon | reverse complement strand
CCCCACACCGAAGTAAAGCCTCATCTTCAGCCTTATCTCATCCACCCTGTCCAGATACCCTTCTTCAACGCTCATTGTAGCACCCCAAGGAGGGAATAAAATATGGTGGTTTATCTACTTTCGCAGAGGGTGAGAGATGCACGTATAAGCTCCTGGAAAAGCTCTCTGTAATCGGCGGAGAGGAAGAGGTGGGAGGGGGAGGAGTCATCGGAGGATCCGAACCCTTTCACGTATGGAAACCTCTGGGAGAGCTTCATCGCCAGCTCCTCCTCGCAGGATTTTCTGGCCCCGGGGAGGGCGATGGCGGAAACAGGAGTGAAAACCTGAAGGAGGTAATCAATGTGCCACCTGACCCTCCTACCCCCCTCAAAATACCTCTTCAACCTTCCCCTCAGGCTTCTCTGAGCTGATCCAATATAGATGGCATAGCCATGCTTGAACTCTACCTCCCCTAGAGAGCCCACCACAACCCTTGCGGGGTGGGTAGCGATGATGATTGCATATATTCCACCACCGATGTTCTCCGGCGGTGGTCCGCGAAGGAGAAAGAGGATCACGTGGGTGAGATGAGAGAGAAAGATAAAAAAGGTGCCGTATGATACTCGGATGATGGCTACCCTAAGGGATTACCTTCAGCTTCTTCGGGCACATACAGCGCCCCTTGAGGTTCTGATATGCGTTATAGGGTCAGCCATGGGCAGTGGTGGACTTCTTAACCTGAGTGTTTTGAATTTCTCCATCTTCGGTTTTCTCTACCATTTAACTGGCTACGGTCACAACAGCCTTAGGGATTTCACCGGCGGGTACGACGTGGGGGACCCGCACAAGGCCCACCATCCTCTTCAAAGAGGTGTCATATCCGTTGAAAGAGCTGAGAGTGTGATCAAGATCCTCTTCGTTCTAACCCTTGGATATGCCGTTTTATTGACACAACTCAAACCCATCCCCATTGGAATCCTCATTTTCGCCGTACTTATGGGGTTGATATATAATATAGCTGGAAAGAGAATTCACGTAAAATTCCTCCCTATAGCGCTTGCTCACTCCTCCCTCCTCCCCTTCGCCTATTTCTCAAGTGGTGGTTCTTCTGCTGGCACTCTGTTTTTAATCATGCTTCTTTCCTTCATTTATCTTCTACTTCAGGTGACGTATCAGATTCTTATTGAGGGGGACATAAAGGATCTGGGTGTGAAGGAGGCAGGGTTGCTGAAAAAGTTGGGAGTTGAGTTGAGGAATGGATGTCTTCGGGTTTCTAGGGGTGTTAAGGTTTTGGGCCTCACTATAAAGGCCCTCTCTCTTCTGTCTGCTCTGATCGTATGGATCCTTATGGGATCTGACGTTCTCACCATACCCTACCTGGCTACCTTCTCCATACTGCTACTTTTCTTCCATTTCAAACTTCTCAAAGAGGGCCTCTTTGACCACAACAACGCCCTTAAAACCATGGCGCTGGAGGAGATCTCCTCCATCTTCCTCCTACTCACGGTCCTTTCACCCCTCTACCATCCAGACTACGGACACCTCCTCTCTCTCCTTCTGATCATTCTCTCCATGGCGTACTTCTCGGCAATGAACAGGGTTCTGTGGGGAACAGCAGTAACCCCTAAGGTTTAAGAGGGCATAAGGCAATGGAAAATAGAAGGGAAAATTGTCCGATGAGGATGTGATTCTCCTAGCAAAGTTTTATTATAGATGAGGTTGTTAAGTTGATGTTTAAACTCTTTTTTAAATTGGGTGATAAATATGGAAGAGATAGAAAAAGGGAAGTTAATTACTGCACTGTTTATGACGGTTCTTATGGCGTTCACTGCCTTTGCTGGCGTTGAGTCTCAAGGGATAATCGGACCCCCCTCTCCGCCATCCAATTACCATCCGGCCAACGTCACTGTGGAGGTTCTCTATGAGAATGGAACCCCCGCCTCTGGAGCGGTTGTGTTTATAACCCGGTATTATGATCCAGACACTTTAGGAAAGCTCACAAATTCAACAGGTATCGCCATCCTTCTGCTGGGGCCCGAGTGGTGGGGTCCAATATACATTTCTGCCGCTAGCAGCCCTGACATGGGCGGATATAACATTACCTCAGTGGGACCAGATGAGAAGAAAACCGTTAGAATCATTTTAAGAGGCGTGGACCTCAGCTACAACACAGTTTCAGGTGTGGTGACGGACAAAAGGACGGGTGCACCTCTAAACGGCGTCAACGTTAAGATTTCTGGGTGGACAGATTACTCGTTACCCTTCACCAATTCAACAACTACCGACTCTACAGGGCACTATACAATGACCTTTCCAAACACCAAATTTCCTGTGGAGGTCACCTTCACTAAAAGCTACTACCAGATCTGTAATATCCATATGTATTTAAAGGAGGGCAAAAGAAACTACATGGTGAATGCGACACTTATTCCGGAGAGGGAGTCGCCCCCGCTCAAGGTTGAGGTGCATATATACAACTCCACAACCGGGGTGGATGTGACGGGAAGGGCTTCCATAGGTGGATACTCCAGCGGGTGGGATCATACGTACATATCTGAACCGCTAATGTATAACGGCACGAGCAAAAAATACAGTGTTTATATGTTCTCAGGGGAGTATTACATCTACTTTGGGACCTACAGGGATCCCAAAACCAACGTGTCGGTTTACGCGAAGAAACCGGTGATCATAAACACTACCCCGGTTAACTTGGAGATGCCCATACCCTTCACGAAACTTAGGAATGTATACGTTAATGTGAGCAACGGAACAGCGCCAATCAAGTACGCAAGGGCCTATTACAGCTGGGAGACGGAAACCCCTTCTCTGATGTCATATAAACTTGTTGGCGATTCCTCAACTAGGAGTGTTGGTAAAGCGCATTTAGGGATACCCCCGGGGGAGAACGTAACAATATCGGTGTACAAATACAGATATGTTAGAAAGCACATAACAATTCCAGCGGGGGATGTGGACGATCCAGTATACCTAGATGTGGTACTGGAAAGGAAAGAGGAGGAAAGCTATCCAGAGGGTAATGTTTCAATTAAGGTTGTTGACTCTGTCACTGGTATTCACATACCCTCCGCATACATCTCTGCATGGGGGATGAATGGGGATAGATACATAGACTTTGATGGATGGACAGAGGATGATGGCTACTATAATTCCACCGTGGAGGCTGGGTTCTATGAGGAAATCACGGTCACCTCTTCACTCGGTACAAGGACAATCAGGAACGTAACTGTTGGGGAGGGCAGGACAGTTGAACTGACCATTGAGCTTAACAGGTGGGAGACACCCATCTATACATCCGCTGTGATACGGCTGGTGGACGAAGAAGGCAGACCGGTTCCCAGGGCCTGGCTCTATCTCTCGGGAAAAGTGGTGGACGAACCGTTAAATATGAATCTTCGCAGTGATGATGAAGGATATATCTATTTGAATCTGCCCGCTGGGGAGTACTGGTTGAGTCCCAATATGTACATGACATACACCGATGAGTACCGGCCGCAATGGTCCATTAAGCGGACACAGATATCCCTGGTCCCCGGGGAGGATAACATCTTCACTATAACGGCCTACAGGACCAACCCACTCATACCCATAACTGGATTTATAAGAGAAAAGGAGAGTGGGGACCCAATACCCTATGCGTCAATATACACCTACTCCCTCCACGATCTAGAGGAGACCCGGAACGGATATTACCTCTGTGAGGAGGAAGAGCCAAATGCGGCGTTTCTTTATGACGAGGAGTACTACTCTCTCTACGACGGGTTTTACAGGATCTGGGGGTTGGATAAGGTTGTGATGAACGTATACAAGGACGGCTACTTCCCGAAAGAGGAGGTGCTTCAACTCTCCACACGGGTGGAGCAGCACGATATCTTCCTTGAGAGGATACCGGAGTTCTCCACGTACATTCAGGGAATTCTTGTGGATCAGGATATGAACCCCATTTCCGGTGAAATTTTCGTGATAGACACAGATCACGACGATTACCTTGTTGATATTATTGAAGTGGGTGAAGATGGTCTTTTCAACGTCAGCATCTACCCGGGGAACTTCGTTCTGGCTTTCCACAACGACACCCTGGACGACTCTGTGAATGTTCAAGTTCCGGAATACGGTTTGAGCGGACTAGTTCTAAAATTAATACCCAGATCTATTATAAGCGGAACGGTCCGTCTTTGGAACTCCTCTCCCGCTGTTGGCGTCAACGTGACCTTGGTGGATGCGGAGAGTGGAGAGGTTGTTGCGTGGAATATTACCGGGGAGGACGGTGTTTACGAACTGGCAGCTGTAAGGGGTAGCTATCACATTGTGATAGAGGGGACAGAGATCTTTGAGGGATACATAAGCGACCTTCTACAGCTCACTGGCTGGAACAAGGTAACCTTGGACATAGTGCTTCAGAAGTTAAGTCACGGTGTGATTATGGGGGCGGTGATGGGGGATGGAGGTCCTCTCAACGGCATGGGTATAGAGGGGGCCACGGTGAGCCTTTACAACACAAGCGGGGAGGTTGAAAGCGTTGAGACCAACAGTACAGGCGAATTTACCTTCTCCCGCATACCCTTCGGAGTCTACCACCTCAGCGTTGATCCTCCTGCCAACCTCAAAGCGGTGCTCAACATAAGGTCCGGATACCTTAGCAACAACTCCACACAGTTCTCCCTGGAGGCGGAGAGAATAACCGTGGACGTTCATCTGCCCTATGTTGAGGTCTTCCACGCTAGGTATCTCAACATCACAGGCTACGGGCCCACCGGCGATGGTGTTCCACTGGATGAGGTGATATGGATATCCTTCTCTGAGGCGGTGAACAGGAGCAGCGCTGAGGGTGCGATAACCATAACACCAAATGTTGGAAATATCTCCTTCGGCTGGAGCAGTGACGGAAGGAAAATGT
>JAGHBW010000149.1 GCA_021160765.1 Thermoplasmata archaeon | reverse complement strand
GTGGTGGGAAAGGGGGGGAGGAGGAAGAGGTGATAGAGGAGGGAGAGGAGGTTTGGGAAGAGGAAGAGCTTGAAGAGGGTTGAGGAAAAATCAACTCTCAACCCTCTTTTTTATTTTCTTGAACAACAAAATCTGGGTGTAATGTTCTCCGTGGGAGGGTGTAAAAAAGTTTTTTTAGAACACTACCATTTAACAGATTCATTCCCCTCTTCACGCGATGAAGAGGGTGTACCTCTTTGACTGCCGTCATAAATGGAAGGTGATTCTATGGTGAAGGTTATGGATTATGAGAAGGAATACAATTCGTGGAAATGGGACATACCGGAATATTACAATATTGGCTATGATGTGGTGGACAAGCATGTTGACAACCCCGCAATAAAGAACAAGGTGGCCCTCTATTGGGAGAACGAGGAGGGAAGGAGAGAGAAGTACACATTCTGGGAGTATTCCCTCCTTTCCAATAAGTTCGGAAACGTGCTAAGGGATCTAGGAATTAAAAAGGGTGATAGATTCTTGATGGTCCTTCCGAATGTTCCGGAGTTCCAGCAGATATTCCTTGGTGGGGTTAAGATCGGAGCTGTTCCCATACCGGCCTCTGTGATGTTCAAAGCGAAGGAGCTTGAGTACAGAGTGAATGACTCGGAATCAAAACTTGTAGTGGTACACAGCAAATACGCAGAGGAGGTAAGGAAGATAAAGGAAAGCTGCCCCTCCCTGAAAAACGTGATTATTGTGGGTGAAGGAGGTACAGAGAAGGGTGAGGTGCACTTTAATGATCTTATGAGGGAAGCATCTACAAAGCTTGAATTAGAAAAGACAAGATCTGATGACATGGCTTTCTTCTGCTACACCTCAGGGACTACGGGCATGCCTAAAGGCGCGGTCCACATGCACCGCTGGGTGTTGGCAAATGATCCAAATTCAAAATACTGGGCGGCTTACAAGGAGGATGATATTTACGCCCATACTGGGAGCCTGAACTGGATATATCCCTTAGGGAATGGTTTTCTTTACGCCTGGAGATGGGGCATATCCACGTTCCTCTATGACGGTAGGTTCAATCCGGAGAAGTGGTTTGAACTCATGGAGAGGTATCAAGTTACGAACTTGGCCTCCGTCCCAACAGCTTACAGGATGTTCCTGGCTGTGGAGGAAGCCGAGAAGAGATTTGACTTGAAGCTCAGACATTGTATAAGCGCAGGGGAACCTCTCAACCCGGAGGTCGTAAAGGAGTGGAAAAAGCGGTTTGGGGTGGACATATTGGACGGGATAGGAATGACGGAGGTTATGGTATACCTTTCAAACATGGAGGGAATGCCCATCAAACCCGGCTCCTGTGGAAGACCTCAACCGGGTCATGTATGTGCCATCCTGGATGATGACGGAAATCCTCTTGGCCCATACCAGGAGGGTACACTTGCAGTTAGGGCAGACGATCCGGGGCTTTTGAAGGAGTACTGGCGGAAACCTGAAAAGACGGCAGAATGTTACAAAAACGGCTGGTTCTTGACGGGAGACACGTTATACATGGATGAGGATGGGTACTATTGGTTCTCGGGAAGAGGGGACGATCTCATAATGACCGCTGGGTATAGGGTGTCACCTTTTGAGGTGGAATCGGTGGTTAATGAACATCCGGCGGTTCTGGAGTCGGCGGCCGTGGCCTCCCCTGATCCAGTGAGGGGAGTGATCGTTAAAAGTTTCATTATACTGAACGAAGGCTATGAGCCTTCTCAAGAATTGGCCAAAGAAATTCAACAGTTCGTCAAGGAGAGAACAGCTCCGTATAAATATCCAAGGGAGATTGAATTTGTAAAGGAACTCCCAAAGACCCAGTCCGGGAAGATAAAAAGGAAGGTTTTAAGGGAGTTGGAAAAGGAGAGGAAGGTGGGAAAGAAGAGTTAATTGCAACATCTTCAGACCATGCACTCGCCCACCTCTTATTCTCCTTCCCCTATCTTATCCTTTCTCTCCAAACCGCTCGGAATCAACCCAGATTTTATTGCCAGTTTGCCTTTTTTACTTAGTTGATAGAGGTTCTTTCCAGGTGCCATCTCAATGAGTCCTAAAAATAGGAGTTCGTATATTGCACGCGATACCTCTAGAGGCTCCTTATCTAGCCTCTTTGAAAGCTTATCAGTATTAAGTTTGCTTTTTCCCAATTCGGCCAATATGCCCAAGTGGAGTTTCTCCATTCTTTTTAATGGGTTTACTTTAGACCACTCCACTGCTCTGGTTAACATGCCGAGATGTGGGGGAACGCCACTTAAGAGGAGGTATCTCTCGCCCTTCTCATCTCTTGTTTTAACAATTCTTTTTTCAGGCACTCTATGAAAGGGATTCACAGAGATGATTATACCTAAGGGATAAAGCCCTTCCCTCTTCATAGAATAGAGCCTCACGCCTGCACTGTTAACTTCAAGAAAAGCGGGAAACCTGCTACCCCTATCAGAGACCTTTAGACTTCTGGAAGTTGCAATAGCTGTTATGGCTATCTGAGTCAAAAGCCTCTCCCTAATGGCAGAGGGAATCTTAAGTAGGGAGATATAGTAGTCCATTCCTTCAGCGAATATCAACGGATCCGCCGGTATTTCATTCTGAGGACTGCCGAATCTTCCGAAATCGCCCAGAGTTATAATTTGGTCATGGTAGATAACGTGCCAGGAATATCCCTCAGCAATTATTACCCTCTCTGATGTTAGGTTTAGAATACCATCTCTCCAGTTCCCCGGGGGAAGCCATGTACCATTCTTCCCGGCTTTCCACAGGAATTTTATCGGGGCTTTGGCTATTAACCTCTCAGATTGTTTCATGCCCGATGCTCACCCCTTGCAATGGTCCTATCTCACCCCTCCTTTATTAATTTTATGCGACGCCTTCGGGAAGGGAGGCCGTAAATAATATGGCACCTTGGAAAAGCTACATCCGGGCCCTTCTTCTTACCTCTCCTCTATCTCCCTCTGCAATTTCTATCGGGTCCCCCTTCTCCTCCACTAAGGAGATGAATCTTGCTGCAAATAAGATGTCCTGTGCTATGTAATGAGGTCCCCCTCCGTTCAGCTCAACCTCCCCGTCAACAATCCTTCTCAGCATCTCCTTACCATAGCCTGTTAAAACCAGAATGCTCCTCCACACCCCGGCCCTCCTAGCAGCCTCTATATCTTTTATGTGGTCTCCAATCATCCAGGACCTTTTAAGATCAATGTTGAGCTCTTCAGAGGCCTTCTGAATCATCCCCGGGGAGGGCTTTCTCATAGGGCAATCCTTTCTCAGCTCCTCAACAACACCATCAGGATGGTGGGGACAGAAGTATACTCCATCAAAGGTGACCCCAAGCCTTCTTTCAAGCTCCCTTAAGACTGCCCAAAACTCTTTTTCTGTGTATAATCCTTTGGCTATCCCCCCCTGGTTTGTCACAACCACAAGAAGATACCCCAGATTTTTCAGCGTTTTAAGCGCCTCATCCGCTCCATCTATGACCTTCAGATCTTCAATTCTGTGAAGATGTCCCACTTCATGGCAAAGGACCCCATCTCTATCCAAAAAGACAGCTTTCTTTCCACCCCTCCCCCCTGCGTTCATTTCACCGCCGGCTTCCTTGTCTATCACGGGTTTATCAGAATTCCCTGTCATCTCAAAACACCCTTGCCTATCCATCCCCTATCTAAAAAGCTCCTCTTCAACAATCTCGCATATTATATGCCCTGCAGTAATGTGCAACTCCTGTATTCTGGGGGTTGATTTTGAGGGCACCTCAAAGATAAGGTCGCAGTACTCCTTCATTCTTCCTCCCCCCTCCCCTGTGAAACCTACTGTTTTAATACCCTTCTCTCTGGCCCATTTAAGCGCCTTAACAACGTTTTCAGAGTTTCCGCTAGTGGATATCCCCCATACCAGATCACCTTTCCGTGCTATTCCCTTAAGTTGTCTTAAGAATACATCTGAGTAGGAGTAGTCATTGGCTATAGCTGTCAAGGAGGATGTGTTTACTGTAAGGGATATTGCAGGGAGGGGCTCTCTGTCCATTAGGTACCTCCCCATAAGCTCCGCTGCTATATGCTGTGCGTCAGCAGCAGAGCCGCCGTTCCCAAATATGATGATCTTGCCGCCCTCCTTGAGCGTCCTGGTCACTTCCTCGGCAATTCTCAGGATGGTATCTGCATTTTCCTCAGCCACCCTCTTTTTGAGGGACGCACTCTCTAGGAGGCCCCTTTTTATTTTATCCTGTTTATTCTCCATCATTACTCCACCTCAAGAAGTACGTTGTGGGGTGAGATCCCCTTGGTTTGTTTTGTATCGTCCATATATATGATCCCTCCCCCCGGGAGGACCATCTTTATATACGCCTCAAGAAACTCTTTGTTATCGTACATTGTAAAGACATTATCCGTAAAGAGGCCAGATGAAGATACGAAGAGAAAGGTGCCGCCATTCTCATTCACTATCTCCCCCGCAATAGGTGCAACCATGAAAAAGGCATCCCCCATACTCTCTTTGTTATCCCCGTTTAGTTCAATTGTAGCGTAGTGGGGTAGGGCTAATACTGTTTTCCACTCTTCTGTAAGGTTCATTCCAAGGGGTTTATGGACGAGTACAGTGTAGTTCTTCCCGTTGATCTCTCCCACGCCTTTTATGAAACTGAGGTTCTTCACCCAATCGTCTGTATACCTCCACCCTGGCCTATATGGTTTGCACCAGAGCTTTACACCGAAGATCTGAACAAGATCCTCTGTGAAGTTTCCATCATCTGCGATTATAATGTGTCCTCCTGAGGAGTAATATTCCTTAAGTGCGAGAACCTCCTCTCCTGACAATCTCATATCCAGCCCGACAAGTACGTAAAGGGTGCGATACGGGTCCTTTATATTCTTAACACCCTCCGTGTTGGGGACGTACTTGAGTGGGAGGGTGGAAAGAGAATTGAGTACGACTCTGAGGTCTGTTAGATCCCTCCAGGGACCCTTTAGTTCAGGTTTCTCCTTCTTCTCCTCCACACAGAGAGTTGTTGAAATTACCAGTAAAAGTATTAGGGAGATGGTGGCGAGGACCTTCCATGCCATAATGACTGCAACAAAGGGGTGGTATTTTTACTTTTTTAACACTTATGCTACGTTGAGAGCTGCCTTTCGCCTGACTTCAATGTCGTCATCTAAAACATCCCTATATATCACGTCGTACCTCTCAGCTATCCTCTGCCAGGACCATTCACTTCTGATCCTTTTCATTCCCAGCCTTGCCATCTCCTCCCTCTTCTCCTCATCCTTCAGCAGCTCCAACACCCGTTCGGCCATTCCCTCTATATCCCCCACCTCTACATAGTATCCATCCACACCCTGCCTGATCATCTCCCTTACACCGCCCACATTGCTGCTTACACAGGGTGTACCTGAGGCCATGGATTCCAGGATTACCAGTCCTTGCCCCTCCCATCTTGAATGAAAAACAAACAGATCTGAGGTGGCATATAATTTCTTGAGATCCTCAAATGGAACAGAACCAATAAAGTGAACACTGTTCTCTATTCTTAGCCTTCTGGCTAGCCTTTTAAGTGCTCTTTCCTGAGGTCCCTCACCAACAATTACGAGAGCAACATTTTCCATCTCCTTCCTCACCATACTAAAACTCCGGAGAAGGAGGTCCATGCCCTTCCGTCCCGCCAGTCTGGTTACCGTTAGAAGCCTCAATCCCTCTTCAATCCCGTACTTTTCAAAGACCCCCTCGTCATAGTTTTGAGGTTTGAAAGAGTTTATGTCAACTCCCGCAGGCACTCTGTACATTCTGCCGTATATGTTCTCAACCCCTCTTCTCCTCACCGCCTCCTCCTCCGAGATGCTTTCCACGATTACAGCATTGGAAAGCTCTATGGCGTAATCCTCGTATTTGTCGAAAAATGGCGATATTAAGAGTATTGAAAGGTCGTTTATTGATTGGAGTGAGGTTGGGTTGATGTAGGAGAGTTTGAGCTCCTGCCTCTCACCTCTCCATGTTCCGTGTAATGTGGAGACTATAGGGGAGGATATATTTGCGTAGTGTTTTCTCCTAAGGAGTGTCATGTTGGAGTGCACATGAACAACGTCGTAATCGTTTCCCCTCTCCATTATCTCCCTGACAGCGTGGTCACCAAAAGATGTGGTGAAAAACATGGGGAGCTTGAGCCAATCCACCTCAATGACGTTTACGTTGGGATGCACATCAAGGCACTTCTTACCTCCAAGCTGCTTTCTGGTTATAACATCTATTTTGTATCCCCTCTCAGCGAAAACCTTTGATTGAAAATATACCCCATTACCCACTCCTCCCCATTTTGGGGGGAATTCCGAGGTGACCATGCAGATTCGCATCCGCCCCCCTCTCTACTTCCCGCTATCAAACAATTCATCTAGGCTGTCAATAAGGTGCTCTGCCCTTATGAACCAGTTTTTGAGGTCCTGTCTCAGCCGGTTTTTAACCAGACTTATGTCCACTGCTTGATAAAGGTAATTGTAGCTGGGCCGTCTCTGATATGTTTTCTTTGATTTCGTTATAAGGCCGCATGTGAGAAGTTTTTGCAGGGAGCGGTACACGGCGGTTTTATCCTTCTCCACAATTCTTGCAATCTCGTCGTTGGTCATGGGAGTCCTGCTCTCCGCCAGTACAAAATACACCTTCTTGTCCAGATCGTTTAAATTGTAGAAGCACTCAAAGAGGTCTTCACATCTAAGCCCTTCAGCGTTCATGATGTTCATTGAGGTCATGGGAACCCTCAATCGGTTAATACCAGTGAATATATATATTCTTTGACAAAATAAAGCAAAATTTAGGGAGCCAATGATGAATCGGCCCCCCTTCCACTCATGTCTTTCCTGACGTTGCCTATCTCAAGCGCCTATATCGGCTTTCTTTTGAAGATGAGGTAGTACGCTATGCCCATCACAGCCGCCAGTACCAATACAATAACCAGAAGTAAGAACCAGGTGGACTCCACAATGCTTTTCTCCTCCTTTCCCCCTCTCTCTATGAGAACAGTCACGTTAAGATAGTATGGATCTGAGATCTCTCCGTCGTTGTCCTTCACTAGCAACTTTGCCCTGTATTTTCCTGGTTTGCTGTACTGATGTGTTGAGAGGGGAGTGTCCACCCAGTCGGATCTCTCGCCATCTCCGTAATCCCAGAAGTACCCCACAACGTTACCATCAGGGTCATAGGAAGCCTTGGCGTTGAACACCACAACATCCCCTAAGATGGTTGGTGGTACATCCTTTGCCACAGCCACAGGGGCTCTATTTAGAATGGTTATCTGAAGGGTGGTGTTCACAGAGTCCTTGTCTGCGTCTATTGCCGTTACAGTGACGTTGTACACGCCGTTATCCTCGTACATGTGCGTTATCTTAGCCCCCTGCTTTATTGGGGTGCCATCCCCGAAGTTCCAGTAGATAGTAATGTCGCTGAGAGGATCTCTGCCCTTCAGATATGCCTTACCGTCAGGATCATACGATGCGGTGGCATCAAAGGTTATAAGATCGTTTGTATAAGCCGTCTCTGGCCTTACCTTGACCCTGAGAACTGGAAGTTTGTTCTTGGGGGAGATCTTTACCATACAGTGTGCCTCATCGGTGAAGTCCTGATCGTGCACAATAAGGGTGACATTATAGACTCCGGGGCTGTTGTATATATGTGTTACAATCATACCATATGCCTTCGGGGAGCCGTCCCCGAAGTCCCATGTATAATTCAGGTGGTCATCGTAATTCTTGTCTCTAATCCCGTCATAGGTGAGATCGTCATTGGGATCATATGATCCAGAGCCGTCAAAGGTGACCACATCCCCAACTTCTATTTTCGTGTTGGGGTCCATCTGCTGACTGGAAACAGCCTTTGCAGTGGGCGGAAGGTTGACGTAAACCTTGAACTCCTCCGAGGTTCTCTCATCCCTACCATCGGAGACAGTCAATGTTACTGGGTAGTACCAATATTCAACCTTGGGTGCACCCCTGTCCGTGTATGAATGGGAGATGCCAGGAACTATTGTCCATTCACTTCTCGTGCCATCTCCTAACTTCCACATGTACTGCAGGTGGTATTCAGGAATCTTATCGTAGTTTATGTCAAACCCGGGAAGGTTGTCTGGATCGTAGGAGTCACTTGCGTTGAAATAGAGGGTCTGTCCAACCTTCACCCATGTCTCATTGTATATCTTTGCCCCTGCCAGATGTTTTTTGGCATATATAATTGGCACTGGTGGGGTATTCTCCCTCACGTGCACCATTACATGAGCCATTCCCACCTTTGTGAACGGATCGTCCTTTGGTCCGTCAAATACCCTGAAGGTTACTAGATAATCACCCGGTTCACTGTACGTATAGTTGTCTACAATCATGCTGTTCTGGAACTCATATATGCCATCGCCGTTTAGGTCCCAATCAACTATGTGGCTCTGGTACTTGTCCTCGTCGAAATACACGCCGGAGAACATTACTGGCATGTTCACCAGAATTGTGATGTTGTCTCTCTCCTCCCCATTAACGTACAGTTTTGGTATTGGCGGATGGTTGTAGCGCCATATTTTCACTTTTATTGTGGCGGAATTTCGGTTTCCATCGGGGTCCATTACCATTACCGTTACGTTGTAGATGACATAGAGGACCGATGGGTCTAGTGTCCGTGGTAGATAGAATCTATGGGTTACCACCCTGTTGTTTCTGCTCCATCCCGTTCCTTGGATACCAGTTCCCCACATCCACTTATATAATAGATGATCCACCTCGCCGTAATCGGGCTCCCCTTCGGGGAATCCGTCATCTATGTTCTGGTTTCCCTCTCCTGGATCCGGTCCTGTATAATCCGGGTCCCACCAACCTATTCCATCACCACCAACATCATCCTGCCAGTCAAAGGAGGGGCTGGCATCAAAGGTCACCACATCTCCTTCGTATATCTTCGGCTGCCCCTTCTCGTCAAAGCCCATCCCCTCCTCCTGACCCCGGATCTTGGCTACAGGTACCTGAAGGGCATGTCTGTAGGGTAGAGCAATCCAACTGAGCTTGCTTGTGAAGCCACAGTATACAAAGAGGTCAGCAGTTCTATTGTCATTGTCATCCGGATTCTGGTCTGTTCTCCAGAGGAGGAGGAAGATCCTGCCACCTACAATATCTCCGGGGACGTCAGGTATGCCGTCATACGTTATGTCCTGCCATCTCCCCACGCCATTGGCAAACTCCTCCTCCTGCCTTCCCGTTGTGTATAGTTCTGTGGCTTTCGTTACATATGGGTCTACCTCTGGGGTGGACCAGTCAAAATCAAAGGCCGCTACGCCCTCAATTGTCCCCTCTCTGGTTATTATGTTGTAATCCCCGTCTGTGTCCACAAGGAGTGCAGCGTTGATCTCCTTCCCCCTCCCCCCAACGGGTCTTCCCATGCGGATGAGGCCCATGGGGTTTATTGTCAGGTTTATTACTGGGTAGTATAAATCCTCGTCAAATTTAGCGTTGAAGGTCTTTCCAGTTCTGGGGTATGAGAAGTTCATGGGGTTGGCCTGGGTGTATGTCAGGTTCAACTCTTCTTTATACATCTGAGGTATATCCCCGTTACAGGTGTGATACACTACGTCCAGCCAGTGGTAGTCCTCGCTGAAGTTCAAAGCGTTGAGCCAATAAATATACTCCTCGTGGTCCTTTATAAAGTTGGATTCGTTGAACCAGTTCAGATAGAGGTAGTCCTTCATGTGGTTCGGGTCAAAACCAGCTGGTGTTGTTCTGATTCCACCTTTGGGCCCCTTCATAGCGTTCTCTATCTTCTCCCGCAGACTCACCTTATCAACAACATTCATTATCTTTGAATTAATGGAGGCTTCAAATCTGGCCTCCACATCCTCAGCCACCACACCCATGAACGGTCCCACGGAGAGGATAAGCACAGTCGCAATAATCAGTTCCTTCCTCATATTTAACTCCTCCAGCCTTTTCTAACATCACTCCTGTCCAACCTACCGATAAAAGCCAGAAAGACCCTATGGCCTTTATACTGAAATCCGTTATTAAAGTTTTCCTCAGCCATTGGTGCACCGTCGTTTATATTCCTCAGACTATATATAACCGTGTTTTTCACATGTGAATGAGGAGAGGAAGATTATATCTTTTGAGCCATCTCGTAAGATTGTTTTGCAAGTTTGAGAGCGAATTCTTTGTCCCCCTCTCTCCTCTTTTTGTCCACCATGGCCAAAAGGTCAAGTATTTGAGAAACGTCCTTACCCTCCTTCCGCTTTTTATCCACCATTTCATATGTTTGTTGCACGAGAAGCGTGAGTTGATCAACCTTCTTTACCTTCTTAACAGCCTTTTTTACCTTTTTGGCCGGTGGGCGCTTCAAGGGCACCTCTTTTTTCTCTGCAACTCCTCCCTTCACCTCTGGCTCCTCCTCCGGTGGGGTTGTGCTCTTTTTAACCTCCTCCGCCTCTATCTCCTCTCCACCTTCAATGATCACCGTTTTCTTTACAACCTTCTTCACGGGTTTAACCTCCTCCTCCGTCACCTCCAGGGGGACACCTATAACGATGTTAACTCCAGACTTTCTCATCTCTTTCATGATCTCTGCAGAGTGCTTGAGGAATGCAACATAATCCTTTTCTTCATAACTCTGTATGGCCTCTTTCAAATAGAGAGGAGAATCCCCCGCCTTTCCCATCTTGAGAAGGGAATCCACCAGAGCCTCCACACTCTCCTTAAGATTTTTCATATTCTCCTCTTTAAGGATTCTCCTTTTAAGATCCTCTGCCTGGGAGATCACTTTCTCATATTCCATCTCCCTGAAGTTGTTCGCCATTTGAATGACCTCGTCCCTGAGGTCTTCTAGACCATATCCCAGTTCTTTCAGATAGCTTAGTATGCTCTGAATTTCTACAAGAGACTCCTGGGCCTTCTTTTTGATTTTTGCGAACTCCAGTTCCGCCTCAGTAGCCTTTTTGAAAACCACCTCCCCCCCTTCAACGTGCATTTCAATTACTCTGTCTCCACCGGCGGGAATAATTTCAATCTCTGGAAGGCCCTTCTCCTTTATCTCTTTACGGAGTTTCAACTCATCCTTAACCCCTTCATGACTTTCCTTCTCCTCCTCCACCTCTCCTTCAGAAGGCGCCTCCCCCTG
The DNA here is from genome assembly GCA_021160765.1 of Thermoplasmata archaeon. Lineage (GTDB taxonomy): Archaea > Thermoplasmatota > Penumbrarchaeia > Penumbrarchaeales > EX4484-36 > EX4484-36. The sequence goes on along the minus strand of JAGHBW010000149.1, from coordinate 1,264 downwards.
GAAGAGTCGAGAATACCTACACCTCATAGCAACTCTGCGGTTCACCCTCTCACAGAGGGAACAGAATGGTTCGCCAAGTTTCCTTGAACATGGGGTTTCAGGAAGGTTGTCCAGAAACTCCTCCACACTTTCAAAAGTGACCTCTTGCGGGCTCATGGTTACACCTGGACTGGATGTCAAGTGGCAAAATCTCTGAGTTAATATATACCTTTCGGTGGGAAAAGTTTTTTATTCCTTGATTGGTGAAGTTATTGCAGAAAACAAAGGGGGCTTTTTGAATGGCCTGGAGTGGACCTCTTCAAAGAATAGACCCGTATAGGCTTAGAGTTCCGAAGAATTACAAGAAGGAGATGCTGGTGGATGGAATTATATATGCCACGGAAAAGATGGTTCCTCAGGTGACAAGGGATGAATCTGTGGAACAGCTAACAAACGTGGCAGCCCTCCCCGGGGTAGTAAAACACGTACTTGCCATGCCTGACATTCACCAGGGGTATGGCTTTCCTATTGGTGGGGTGGCTGCCACCGATTACGAGGAAGAAGGAGTTATCTCCCCCGGGGGTGTTGGGTACGATATAAATTGTGGTGTTCGCCTGCTTAGAACAGACCTCAGATTTGAGGATGTTGAGGGTCATCTGAAAGAACTTGTAGACGCTCTCTTCAAAAATGTGCCGTCGGGTGTAGGGTCTGAGGGTAAGATAAGGCTCAGCGGTGAGAAGCTAAACCGCATCTTATCAGAGGGTGCCCATTATGCCGTTGAGATGGGATATGGATGGGAGGAGGATTTAAGACACCTTGAGGAGACAGGAAGAATGGAGGGAGCAGATCCAGATGCTGTGAGTTCCAAAGCGAAGAGGAGGGGTGCTCCCCAACTGGGCACTCTTGGCGCGGGGAATCACTTCCTTGAAATACAGGCTGTTGAGGAGATATATGATGAAAAGGTGGCTAGGGTGTTTGGAGTAGAGGAGGTAGGTCAGATTACGGTTATGATACACACGGGATCAAGGGGTCTTGGGCATCAGGTCTGCCAGGACACGATAGATGGAATGGAGAGGTACTACCGAAGGGAGGGCCGCTATTTCGTGTCTGACAAATTTGGTATAAAACTTCTGGATAGGGAACTAGTTGCTGCACCAGTGGAATCCGACGTGGGAAGGAGGTACATGGGGGCTATGAGGGCTGCGGCGAACTTCGCCTGGTCTAACCGTCAATTTATAACACATTGGGTCAGGGAGTCCTTTGAGGAGGTTTTGGGGTGGGGGGC
>JAGHBW010000206.1 GCA_021160765.1 Thermoplasmata archaeon | reverse complement strand
CCTAGAAATAATGCAAGGTCTTCTTCGGTTATCTTCTCCTTAAGCTCCTCCATCTCCTTGGCCACTTCAAAGAGGGCCCGCTCAACCTCCTCCACACCTGAACCTTCCTCTAATTCTTTATCCGCAAGGTTCCTCAACAGCTCTGAAAGATAATTGTAATATTCTGTTTTGAAAAGAGGAAGGTCTTCTTTAAGTATGAATTCCAGATTCTCCCCCCCTCCAAACAGCCTTTCCAGGACCTTTAACTTTCTCTCGTACATTTCCCTTTCGTCCATAACATCCCTCCCCGGAAAGGGGCCACCGTGGGTTTACCAAGTGCTACTAACTTCCATTCTATTAAAACGTTCTGACCTCTGGTAGGAGCAAACGTTCTAAAAAAGTTTATTAGTGTTGAGCTGATAGGAATACCGCCATGGGAAAGGGAAAAACGAATCCATTCTCACTCTCCAACAGGATTCTCCTCCACATAGACAGCTATAACATCAATCTGGAGGACCTTGAGTTGAGAATCCCCCCGAAGGAGCTCACCCAGAAATATATTGCACTGGAGATAGGGGGTAAGTTCAACCAAGTCAGGGCAAGGCTCAAGGAGCTTGAGAGGGATGGGTATATTGTAAGGCGGGTATGTAAGGTAAGAGGTGTTTTGAGAAGGGTGCCCGTATACCTTCTTACGGAGACCGGAAAGGAAAAGGCGGAGGAGATTAAAAAACAGATTAACAAAATGAGGATAATCGTTCGTGACGAGCACGGAAAGCTGTACGAGGAGAGAATAGGGGATCTTAAGGAGAGGTTCTTTCCATTCCCCAAATACAATGAGCTCTACCTTATCATGAAGAACAAAGGAGTTCTTGATCTACACCAGATAAAAGAATATGGAAAGGCTGGTGTAAAGGTCACCTTCATCTCAGACTCCCCTGTCGTTTCACACTTCTACGGTAGGGAGAGAGAGAGAATACGCCTCATGGAGGAGTTGAAAAAACCGGGGCCCCGGGTGTATGTTATTAAAGGGATGGCTGGGATCGGAAAAAGCTACCTCGCTAAAGTGGTCATTGACTATTTCATCCATGACTACCACATATTCTGGTATACTGTAAGGGAGGGGGACACCCCTAACAGTCTTCTGAGGGAGCTCTCCAAATTTCTGAAGAGGTGTGATATAACCTCCCTCTCCAACCTTCTCAGAAGAGAACAGCCATGGACTCTCAACGACGTTAAGGACGCGCTGGAAAAGGATCTTTATGAGTTTCCTGGGATCATCATTATTGACGATGTGCATAATGCCAGCAGTAGCCTCCTTTCTGTTATAACAATCCTCAAAGAAAGTGTTCTTAAGAGCAAGGGGAACAAGGCCCTTTTCCTGACTAGATATGAGATGGGGTTCTATGAAAAGAGGGAGGTGGATGAGGGCATCGTGGAGGAGATGGTGCTGAGGTATCTGGAGTTTCACGCCGCAAAGGAGATATTGGCTGCGAAGGGGATACCTGAAAGAGAACAGTGGAGGATATACAATATTCTCGGGGGGCATCCGCAGGTGCTGGAACTTGTGAGGCCAGAAACAGCAACGTTTGAAAACCCTCCAGCGAGTGTATCTGAGTTTATAGAGAAAGAGGTCCTGGGTAAGCTTTCCCCCCTGGAGAAGGAAGCCGTTTATTTTGGTACTATCTTCCGGAATCCCATGCCGTTTCAGATATTTCTCCAGCATCCTAAAATAGATCTTAGGGTGATAGACATTCTCGTTGACAAATCAATCCTGACCAGAACAACGGATGGGAATTATTTCATAAGCGAGATGTTGAAAGAAATCATAAAAAGCCGTCTGCCCAAAGAGAAATTTTTCTATTATTATGATCTGGCTATAGACTACTACAGAAAGCAAAAAGAGCCTAAAGCGAGAGTGGAAGAGATTTACTACCTCCTGAAGAGAGAAAAATACAATGAAGCATTTAAGGTAATCCTGGAGAACTATGATTCAATAATAACCTTAGGGTACATGCAAGAATTAAAAGAGTTTCTAAGCACCGTAGAAAGCCATCTCTCTGAAATAGAGGATCCAACAGCGTATAAGGTGATAGTTGCCAAAGTGCTGTTTAAGGAAAATAACGTAAAGGAATGTATGAAACTTCTTGATGAGATTGAGGTTGAGAAGATAGAAAAATCTGACCTGAAGGTCGTTTACCATATTATAAAGGGTGCCTTTTATTATCATCGGGGAGAATGGGAGAGGTCCTTAGAACACTACAATGAGGCCTGGAGAATTTCCTCAAGAGAGACTCTTCTTTATCTTTCCCTTGAAGCTATGGAAGGCATTGCAAAGGTTCACTTAAAGAAAGGTGACATTCTTCTTGCAGAGGAGATTATTGAAGAGGCAAAGAGGCTGTCTGAGAAAGTAAACAGTAACACAATAAAGGGAAAAATCCTCCTTACATATGCATTAGTGCTAGAAAATGGAATAAAGGGTCCCCAAGCTTCAGTAGAATACATTGAGGAAGCAATCAAGTGTTTTAGGGAGGACGAGAACATCTACGATCTTACCCGGGCATTCAACAATCTTGGCGTGGCCCAGTTTAAATTGGGGAACCTCAATGG
>JAGHBW010000142.1 GCA_021160765.1 Thermoplasmata archaeon | reverse complement strand
TTCAGGGAGGGGGTGGTGGGGGTGCCGGTATTTCAACGCTCCCCTTCTCCAATCTCTTCCGCCCCCTCTGCCTCCTCATCTGAAACCTCCTCTACAACTTCACCCTCCTCCTCAACCCCCTCCGGGGAGAATATCTTCTCCTCGTCCTGGGTTGGGGGCCTCCATATATCTTCCCCCTCCACCATGGGCACCTCCGCCACAGCGCTGGTCTCCTCGCCACCACCAGGAACCTCTTCTGGCTCCTCCTCAGAAACCTGACCTACCTCCTGTGTTGGTGGGGCTTCCGGGGGATATCCACCCTCGGGGGGATATCCGCCCTCTGGAGGATATCCTGTCTCAGGAGGATAGGGCTGAAGAGAGTCTTGTCCAGGCTCCAGGTGTTTCTTTTTAAGTATGAAGAACATAAACCCAACGGCCGCTGCGCCCACAACAGCCAGAACTACAATATAAAGAAGGGCGTTGCTCTTCTCCTCCCTCTTTGGATGGGAGGAGGCGTTCAGTGGGTCCGTTCCCTTCTCCACTTCTTCACCGTCGGTGAAGCCGTCCCCGTCGGAGTCCTTCTTCAAGGGGTCCGTACCCTTCTTGTACTCCTCGTAGTTTGTAAGACCGTCCCCGTCGTAGTCTGAGAGGCCGTCTTTGGGGTTTGATGGGCTGAGGCCGTGGTTCAATTCCCAATCGTCAGGTATCCCGTCCTCATCCTTGTCCTCCGGTCCCACGTGCGGTCTCTCAGAAATGATTATCTTCTTTGTGACCTGACTTGTCCCCCCGTGGCCGTCATCTGCTGTTAAGGTTACAGTGTAATCCCCGGCGTTATTGTAGGTGTGATTGACCCTCTCCCCCACAGCACTGCTCCCATCCCCGAAGGACCACTTAAGGGTTATCTTGTCACCATCTGGGTCCTTCCCTGCCTCCCCCTTGAAATCAATCACATCACCCACATAATAAACTGGCCCCGGGGTGAGTATTGTTATTGTTGGTTTCCCAGGGGGGTCGTTTACGTTCTTAACCTCAATTATCACCGTAACGACGTCCTTAAGCCTGGTCTTGTCCATCGCCGTTACCTTAACTGTTATATTCCCAACAAGAGATTGGTCCGGCGTGAAGGTGAAGTTCGCCCCGTTTTTGAACGTTGTGCTCTCCGAGAAGAGGGGTGAATCTATTGTGAAGGTCAGCCTGTCCCCAAGATCCACATCCATTCCCGTAACACTCAGGGTGAACTCCTGGTCTTCCACAGCAGCCTTATCCCCCGTCAGATATACCACCTTGCTCTCATTCACCTTAACCCCATTCACAAAGGTTATCACAGGGGGATCGGGGGAGTCCTCAACCTTTATCCTTATGGGGAAGGAGTCCTGCCACGTAGTGCTAACCTTGTCCCTTACCTGGACCGATACAAAAACGTATCCCACATCGTCATTTGTGGGGGTGAAGAGCAGGTATGCACGGCACCTATCTTCAGGGTCGGGAACAACGGTGAAGCGGGTGTCATTTGCCCCGAAGATCAGGGCGTCATCCACACCCACATCTATATCCGGATCCTCACCTACCAGTGTTAGATTCAGCTCATCATCCTCCACAGCATCAAAGGTGAGGAGGTCATGGCCCTCTACGTTCCTGCCCCCTATTCTTGTGATGTGCGGGGGGTCGTTTGTGTTTAGGACGGTGAACTTGAGGATAACCCAGTCAAAGGAATCTGTGCCGTTGTTGTCTGAGGCAGTGATATTTACCCAGACAACCCCAACGTTCTCGTTCTTTGGCCGAAACTCTATTCTGCCGGTCTTGTCATCAATAAAGAAGTTGTACAGGTCGTCAGTGCCAAGCCCATCTGTCCGATTTGATGAGAACCTTATCGGTCTGTCCGGATCGTTGTCCACATCATAGGCCCATACAGCAAGGGTGATCACGCTGTCCTCGTACACCGTGAAGGATATGGGCTCACCTTCGTTGGGAACATCCCCAACCCTGGTGATCACAGGAGGATCGTTCACAGGCTGAACGACCAGGTTGAAAACGTTGCTCTGATTGTACTTATCGTCCTCGGTGCCTGGAATGTTGTCAGAGCCCACATCAAAGGCCTTCACCCTTAAGGGAACAGTGCCATACCAGTTGGGGGAAAGATATGTGATGTTAAGGTGTTTACCATCATCGTCCAGGGCAAATTTCACGTAGTCCCTGTACCCGGATTCTGCGTACTCCACAACGTACCTCAGCGTGGATGTCTCTTTATCGGTAAAGTATGTAGAGAAATCCCAGAGGTGATAGCCCTCCTCAATGGAGTCCTCATGTATTGTTTTATCCGGAATGGGGCCGTGGAAGACCGGCGGATCGTTTGGAATTATGTTCTTTGCCACAAGAGAGGTGAAGTTGTACCACACCCTGGCGTTCATGTCCGCAAGGTAGAGCCTGTTGTTTCTCAAGTAAACACTGAATGTCTGAACAGACACAAGGATGTGAGAGAACTTCCCCCTGATCTGGATCCTCATGGGCTCGGTGTTGGCAACAGAGGGAGAACCGCTTATAAAATATGGATGGCCCTGGGAATCCACATAATAGACCCACCCCTGTCTTGTATAGTCATATAGAAGGTAGAAGACCTGAGTCCAGGTAAATGAAGGGGTGGTGTTGCCATTCGCTAGCTTCTGGGTGCCCCGGGACTCACGGGCGATGTCCACCCTGAAGGATATGTCAATCTCATCACCCCTGCTGGGGTCAAGACCTGCCTGCTGTATTATGGGGGTCAGGTCGTACCAGTCCACGTTGTCATGGGCCTGATTAAGTGTGGCCATTGTGGGAAGGGTGCTTGACGTTATGGAGTCAGCGGTATTCGGTACATCATTATCCTCTGTTGTTGAAGAGCTGCCGAACGTGATATTGAGAAGTTCATAATGTGTCTCGCCACTATTCAGGCCAAGAACCTCAATGTAATATGTCCCATTGTACATGGCGCTGAAGTTGATAACGGCCTTCCTCCCCCACACCCCACCCACATGGACCACGTCCAGATAGTGTATAAGTCCCCTCACTGCCCCGGGGGAGAAGACAATAACACTTAGGGTCCTGTTATTTGTGACGTTCACCTCCATTCTCATCCAGTCCTTGCTGGAGGCTGTACGGTTGAGGGTTACACGGTAATAATCCACGTCAACGGGGTTGTTGTTCTGTATCGTCCCATCCACTGACTGATTCTTGAAGGATGTGGTGTTTCTCTGTATCCACGTGCCGCTATTCGGGTCGTCGTTACCCGGGTCGTCGTTCCCCATAACGGAGGGTAGAGAAAGGGGAACGGGGGTAAGCACCCCGGGGTTCTCAACGCGATCCAGGGATATGAAAGGTTCTTCAACAACGCTATTCCCCAACACCTCCCCTTCCTTTTCATTCATTCTTTCATTAGAGGCCTGAGCACTTCCTCCCGGGGGAAGAAGTATTGCAACAAGAAGGAGGGCCATAAACAGGCTTAAGAGATCGTTCTGTTCTCTCACGTACACCACCAGTTGTCTTTTTAACCTCTGGACGAGGCTTTGGCGACTATTCTGATTACTGTATAAAAGATTTGTGGTGGTTAAATATGGAAATACACACCCCACAACCCAGAGCTATTTTCATCCACCCCCATGCGGAAATTTAAAAATGGTGTCTGAGTATTCTAGGAACCTCAGATGCCCCTGCGAGGGGCGCAAAAGGGGAAGGCTGATGGAAAAGAGAACCTTTGTGGACAGGACATCCGTCAAGCAAGACACGGGGAAGGCTCTGGAGAACAAGGTGGACTATCTCACAGGCCAGGGGGTACCCCACCCCGTGAGGAGAACCGTTGAAGAGATGAGGCGGGTGATGCTGGGATTTGGTTTTGACGAGGTAGAGCTATCCATCTTCCTTCCAGAGGACGTTCTTCTCAAGGCCTTCTCAGACCTCTACCCTCTTTACCAGGACATGACTTATTACGTGGCGTGGCTCAAACATCAGAAGGAGGAGTTGGAGGACCTCCGGCCGGCTGAGATGAGCGATGAGCATTGGATAGCCCTTAAGGAGATCCTATGGGAGGTGGTGGACGACAACATATCGTTGGAGGAGGGGGTTTACAGGGCAATGGAAGAGATGGGGGTTGAGTTTCAGGTGGCGCTGAATATCCTCCTTCAGATCTGGGAGCGGGTGAGGGGCGAGGTTCTCCCGCAGAGGCTCACCCTCCGCTCGGCGATGCCTGTGGCCTGGATGCCCACCCTACGGGCCCTATCGTCGGAAGAGATGCACCCGCTGAAGCTCTTCACAGTCTCAAAGGTTTTCAGAAGGGAGCACCTGATGGAGGAGACCCATGGAAGAGTCTTCAGCGTTCTCTCTGCTGTGATCATGGATCCCGAGATAGAGATGGATGCTGGGTTAACGGTGGTTAGAACTGCCCTTGAACGACTGGGGATGAAGGACGTTGAGTTCCGATACAAGCATTACTCCCCACCCTATTACCAGCCTGCACAGGAGTATGAACTCTTCTACGGCGGCGTGGAGGTGGGGACGTGCGGGATGCTGAGAAAGAGCGTGCTGGAGGCCAATGGTGTTTCCACCCCCGTATTCCACTTTGAGATAGGCGTTGAGAGGTTTCTCATGGCCAGGGATGGTTACCCAGATATCAAAGGTCTGGAATTCCCCCAGTTTTACCGGAAGTGGAGATTAACGGACAAGGAGATCGCCGAAGGGATCAAGCCTTTGAAAACTCCAAGGACCGATTGGGGAAGGGAACTGGCGAAGACCCTCTCCGAAGGCTTCAAGGCTGCCAGGAAGGAGGGTAAGGTACGCATGAAGGTTCTATCAGAGAACCTCACCATAAGGGGTGAGGAGATCAGGCGGGTAGAGGAAGGGGAGAAAAGGGTGACAATCTTCATAGGAGGGCTCCTCAAGGACGAGATCCTGGGCCCTGCAGCGGGAGATCAGATTGTGGTGCTTGATGGAAATATCATGGGGGTTCCGAAAGGAGAGGTGAAAAAGGTTATAGATAAGCAGGGGGCCACTCCGTCAGGCTATGATTACGTCTGGCCGCTCTGCCTCCTCTCCGCTTACAAGGTTGAGAGCTGGATTAAAAAGGGGTCGGAGAAGGGTGAGGTGGTGGTAGAGAAGGTCAGGTCTCTGAAGGACGTGAACCTCACCTTGGAGCCTCACGTGAAGGAGTACATTCTCTCCCGCGGTAAGAGTGTAGAGGTGCAAGGGCCCCTATTCTTCAGGGTAGGCTTCCGGGGGGAGACCCAGTGAAAAGATCCCTTAAAGGGTACAGATGGAGGTGGGCAGAGGGGAAAAAGGGGTGTGCGGAGAACCTCATAAAATCCCTGGGCATCTCCCCAACACTGGCAAACCTCCTTGCCAGCAGAGGTATATGTGAAAAGGAGAGGGGAAGAGAGTTCCTCAACCCGTCCTTAAAATATCTCAATGACCCCTTCCTCATGAGGGATATGAGGGAGGCAGTTGAGCGGGTAGTCCGGGCCATACGAGGCAAAGAGAGGATAATGATTCACGGAGACTACGACGCTGACGGCGTCACCTCCACTGCACTGCTCTATCTTGCCCTCCAAAGGGTGGGGGTGAAGGCAGAGGTCTACCTTCCAAGGAGGGGTGTGGAGGGTTATGGCCTCTCCGCCAGCGCCATAGAGGAGGCCGTAAAGAAGGGGGTGGACCTCATTATAACAGTGGATTGCGGCTCCTCCGCACATAAGGAGGTGGAGATGGCAGGAGAGGAGGGGATTGACGTTGTCATAACCGACCATCATGAGATATCCCACCCTCTTCCCTCGGCGGAGGCGGTGGTGAACCCGAAGAGGAGGGATGACCTCTATCCCTTCAAGGGCCTTGCTGGGGTGGGGGTCGCCTTCAAACTCCTACAGGGTTTGGAGAAGGCGGGACTGCCTGTTCAGCCTATAAGGGACATAGACCTTGTTGCCATTGGAACCCTGGCTGATGTTGTACCACTCATAGAGGAGAACAGAACGCTGGTTGTGGAGGGGCTAAGACAGATCCCGTTCACTGAGAAGGCTGGTTTGCGGGAGCTTTTGAAAGAGGGCAGGATTGACCTTGCTAGACCCACAACAACAAGGGATGTGGTATTCTCCATCGCTCCTAGAATCAACGTTCCTGGGAGGATGGGCAACCCCATGCTAGCCTTTGAACTCCTGACCACAGAAAGCCCCCTTGAGGCCGAACTTTACATGATGGAGCTGCTGAAAGAGGAGAAGAGGAAGCAGGAGGCTGTGGAGAGAATAACAAGAGAGGTAATGAAAAGGGTCTCAGATGAGGACCTTGTTGTCGTTGAGGCAGGGGAGGGGTGGGAGGAAGGGGTTCTCGGGATCGTTGCCAACAGGGTTCTTGACCACTTTGGTCTCCCATCCATTATTTTGACAATAATTGGTGATGAGGCTCGGGGCTCTGCAAGGGCTCCCTCCTCCGTAAACATCATTGAGGCCCTACAGAGTGTCAGCGGATTGAACATGGATTTTGGAGGACACCAGCACGCTGCGGGGGTCAAGCTTCCCTCATCACAGATAGACGCACTGAGGGATTCCCTTGCTGAATACATGAAAAAACGGTTCAGAAGGGAGGAACTGGGTGCGGAGATCGTGATAGAAGGGGTGATCTCTCCAGAGGAGATTACAGAGGAGTTTGTGGAGGATGTTGAGAGGCTTGCACCC
>JAGHBW010000031.1 GCA_021160765.1 Thermoplasmata archaeon | reverse complement strand
CCTGAGGAGACCTCTGAAATTACAGAGACACAACCTCAGGTAGAGGGGGAAGAGGCGGTAAGTGAGCAGCAGGAGGAGGGGGAATCATCTGAAGGAGAGGAGGAGGCCACTCCCCCACCCCCTCCCAACCAATCCTCTGAGGAACCCTCCCAATAACCATCGCCCAAACGGAAATGAAGATAATCAGAGGACCTCCAGTTCGAATCCCTTGACGTCAATGAAAGTGCAGGGGGTGGGATTCGACCTGAAAGAAACTCCTATCCTCAACCCTATCCCTTCCGTTTCTTCCGGCTTGTGCGTTTCCCTCGTCACTGAAACTTTTTAGAAAACGCACAAGACCTCCGGTTCGAATCCCACACGTCAATGAAAGTGCAGGGGGTGGGATTCGAACCCACGAACCACTAAGGACGGGATCTTAAGTCCCGCGCCGTTGGCCAGGCTTGGCTACCCCTGCTCTGTGATTCCTAAACCACCCGAGTAAATAAAGGTTATTTTTTCCTTTCCCAGAGAACCTTTCCGTCCAGAACCACTCGGAGCACTCTGTGATAGGGAAGGGTAAGGCCCCTAGCCTCAATGAAGGACCTCCCCAGGTGCTCCACCCACTCACCCTTTATTGAAGAGACGTCCCCCGGGGCCCCCCGGGAGAGATAAACTATAGAAGCCCTTTGGAACGACTTTCTATCTGTCCAGTAGAGCCTCAGAAGTACGTCACGCACCCATCTTACGCTCAACCATCATCCTCCCTTTGGCCACCCTCTTCTCCAGTCTCTTATAGGTTTCCTCGTCAAGCCTTATAGGAGACCAGTATTCCACACCACACCATGGGCAACGGGTGGATTCCGGCGGAACAATTCTAAGGCATCTTGGGCACGCGTAGGGTTCCGCCAGAAGTAAAGCGCCGCAGTGAGGACAGTAAATGTCCTCAAGGGACACAGGACCCCCACACTCAGGACATGCATAACTTCCGATCTCAAATTCAACCCCACAGTTGGGACATCTAGGTGCGTTTGGATCAACAATCGCCCCGCACTTCGGGCAGCGGAAAACCCTTCCCCTGACCTCAATGGGCTGTGCTTCATATATCTCTCCACCCCTACCCCCAAAGAAGTGTCTTCTACCCTCAACCACCTCTCCCTCAGGTGAACTCCTTCCAATTCCAATTATTGCCAGTATAATCACAATCACCAAGAGCAACAAAAGTATCCATATCTCTATTGACATCTCAGCGCCCCCTGAATAATCTGCTGTTTAAAATGAGGGTTTACTTTTATAAAACTTTCGCTCCCCCTCCACCCATGTACACCTTGCGCCCTCTAACAGTAGCCAGCACCTTTCCCCCCGGGAGGAGAACTGTGAAGGATGCGGGGTTCCCCTCCCAAACACAGAGTCTCAGGTAGCTACCCTTGAGGAGTGGAAGAGGTCCCCTCTGATAGAACCTTATCGCAAGTTCTGCAGGTAGGCTCTCACCAGGAACCGGATGGTTCACCGCACCCCTCATACCGTAAAGGGGTCCCTCAGGCATGGAATCAGAGGAGAAGAAAAGAACAATACCATCTTCCACAAGGCTCCTTAGTGGGTTCATGTCTCTGATCCTCTCCCGCCCCAGAGCCTGTTCATACAGTCCTCCAGGTCTCTGCCAGCGGTGGATGAAATTGGGCTGCACAGCAAGCGGTATCCTGAGATCCCTAACCCCTCTCCTCAGGTCTTCAGGGATAAGCTCCGCGTGCTCTATCCGCAAAAGGGAGAGCTTTCTACCCTCTTCTGCAGTCAGTCCCTCACTATCCAGAAACTCCTCGTAAATGTTGAGGGCCTTCTCTATTGCGCCATCACCGATGGCGTGGAGGAAAAAAGTTGTTCCAGAATGATAGGCCAGTTTAAGGCCCTCAAGAACCTCATTCCGCCTCATAAGGTCCACCCCTCTACCCTTTCTGTCCTCATATCCATCCCGGAGGAAGGCAGTCCTTGCCCCAATGGATCCATCACCGATGTATTTAAGGCCCATTAAGGGTAAGCGAGACCTCCTCAGTTTCTTAAGCAGTTCAACCCTCTCCTCAAACCTCATTTCTGACGTCTTCCTCAGGAAATCGCGGAGGAGGGGGGCAAAATAGAGTTTAAATGGGCGGGGAGGGGCCATCTTCAGATATCTCTCATACTCCTTCATAGACACCATAGCCAGGGCGTGGGAGACCCCCAGAGAGAGCATGTGCTCTCCATACTCTTTTAAGCTCCTCAGAGGTCCGTTGAGGAGCATCTCCTCCCTTAGAATCGTTAATGCGTCCTCCACAACCCTTCCATCAGACCGCCTTACCTGATTTGGAGGGTAATCACCCCTCCGCCCCTCAAGAAGCCTAAGCGCCTCCTCTGTGGCATAGCCAACATGTCCGCAAACTCTGACGAGAAGCACTGGTCCGCTCACACCTCCCTCCTCAAGGTCTCTCCCAGTTGGGATCTCCCCCTCTTTGAATAGACTCTCCTCAAGGGAGAGCACTACCAGTGGATATCTCCCCCTGAGAGCATTTTTAACCCAACCTATGAACTCCCTCCTGTCCCACTGACGCTTTCCTTGGGATGCCGATGGAGGGGTAATGGCCCTCTCTCCGGAAAGAAAGCCCAGGGGGTGGACATGGTTGTCGTAAAAGGTGGGGGTTAAAAGAAGGGGGGTCCCGCTGGAGAGTGCCCTTCCGTCCACTTCAAAAAGGTACTCCTCTCTCT
>JAGHBW010000120.1 GCA_021160765.1 Thermoplasmata archaeon | reverse complement strand
GGAGATAATATACTTTGATCTTGGCCCGTATCTTAAACCCGAGTTTCCCCCGCAGGACCGATTTGAGACACTTCTAAGGGTAATTGAAGAGAAGATAATTGAGGTGATGCCGCAGAGGATCGTGATTGATCCCATTACGGTCACTTCAATAGTTCTTAAGGAGAAGTACAGGGAGTTCCTTTATGAACTCTCCCACACCCTTAAGAACTGGCAATCGGTCACATTGCTCACTGGTGAGTCCACGCATACCTCCCCTTTTCCTCTTGACCCTGCATACACCTCCGACGGAATAATCCTCCTTTACAATCTAGAGAGGGAGACTGGAAGGAAAAGATACATAGAGATCCTCAAGATGAGGGGGACAGATCACGTAACAGGAAAGCATCTTTTTGACATCACAAAAGAGGGGATAATTGTGCATCAGGGGCTTAAATGAAGGGGGGAAGAGATGAGTACGACAATGCCCATAACAGAAGACCTTCAGGATTACCTAAAACTCCTTTCTCCCAGGTCAAAGTACGTTCTGGTTGTGCCCCCCTTCAACGTTGTTCCCCTGTCTGTGGCAGTAGCCCGCAGAATTGTTGTTGATGAAGGTAGAAATGTGCTCTACATATGCGCTGGAAGACCCCATATCTTCCCCCAGAAACTATTTCAGAGGTGGGAGATCCCCCTTAAGAACATATATTTTATGGACACAATACTTTATATGAAGGGGCCAGCACCTACAGAAAAACTTCCTCCTATTACCGCAGGTAAAAAGGAGATAAAACTACCTAGAGTTTACAGGCTTTTCCGGGTGGATCAGGAGGTATCAAGCCTCTCTCTGTCGGACGTGGATGTTGTAATCCTGGACAACATCACCGAATTTCTACATTACAACAGCCTGGACGACACGTTGTCCTTTATTGACACACTTCATAAACCCGTTGCCGAAATGATGAAGGGATTCTATATTATAATGCTCAACACCCCGGGGTACCAGAAGGTTTTGAGGCCACTTAAGGAGAGTGGTTTTGTAGAGGCTTCTGTGCCGCCTGAGTTATTCTCCCTTTGACTGAAAAACCTCCTTTATCTTGTCTGGTGGGATGATAATAAATTCTTTCTGGAGGATCTTATACTGTCTTGGGTCCAATATCTCTGGGTCTAAAGACATAATTAACGTTAGTTTTTCACTTCTCATTACTCTGTCTCTTAAAACCTGTATCATGTTGAGGATTCTGTCAAAGGGGATGTTTGTAATGAAGAACTCAAACCCCTCAAGATATGCCACCGTTGGTTCCTCACTTCTAAAGGATTCCTGAAGGAGTAGAAGAAGGTGTTGAACTCTTAAGGGGGTCACGGTCTCATATTTGTCTGATGGGAGCGTTGAGAACCATACTATGGGTATTCCCTCAAGGGGATACTCCTTTTTAAGCTCATCAGGATTCTTTCTTGTGAAGAGGATACCCCTGTACCCATGATATACAAGGTCAAGGAAAGCCCTCATTCCCCACTCCGGCTCTTCTTCAGGAATCAAGTACATCTGCTGAGGGGAGAAGATTCTCTGAAGGTCGCTGACCTCCTCCCCCTTATCCCCAGCGGTCAAAACTCCTGGCACACTTCTCATCACGGCTTTTATTATTTTCTCAAATACTGCTGGCTTTTTAATGGCGGGCACCCCTCTCATGGCTGCTTCCCACAGCCCCTCCTCATCTGCGGTAATTATAACCACTGGGGCCTTTGGATCGTATTCAAGGATCTCCTGAGAGGCCTGAAGGCCGCTCATTCCAGGGAGTCTATGGTCCATTATAACTAGGTCCGGCTTCGGATCCAATTCTTTATATTTCTGGACAGCTGTTTGCCCATCTCTTGCCACCGCAACGATGTCAAACCCCATTGCGGCGAAAAGGTCTTTGTAGAACTCCTCCATCTCTCGCTGATCTTCTACGATCATAACCCTCTTCAAGACTTCACACGCCCCTGTGTCATTTTTCTATGATTAATTGTCCTTTTCCGATATATATCTTTCACCCATACCATCACCTATTGATACTCTTCGGGGAAGAAGTTTCGCCCATCCCTTGTGGAATGTTATATATTACTGGGAAATATACCCAAGGTAGCAGTGAGAACATGAGTGCGGGATCCACTGGGGAGGGACCTTTTCAGAATTTATCAGAGGAGATGAAAGGTTATCTGAATGCTCTAAAAGAGGGGCTTAACAGAGCATACTCTGTAGCAATGAAGGCGCGCTCCAAGGGCTTCGACCCTGCCCTGGAGGTGGAGATACCATTTGCTGAAGATGTGGCGGGGAGGGTGGAAAAGCTTGTTGGCCCCCCCGGGGTTGCAGATCTAATAAGAAAACTGGGAGAGGAGATTCCGGAGAGGGAGATGCTTTCCATAGAGGTCTCCAGACGTGTTGCAAGGGAGATCTATGAGGAGTCAGGAGACAAAAGAAGGGCGCTTGATCAAGCAGTGAGAACGGGTCTTGCTATACTTACTGAAGGGGTGCTCGTAGCCCCACTTGAAGGCATTGACCACGTGAAGATATCTAGAAACAGCGACGGGAGTGAGTATGCGGACATGTTTTTCTCAGGCCCCATAAGGGCGGCTGGTGGTACAGCTCAGGCGATGAGTGTTTTACTTGGAGATGTAGTTAGAAAAGAGCTGGGTCTGGGAAGATACGTCCCAACGGAGGATGAGATAGATCGCTACATAGAGGAGTTTCAGCTATACAGAAATCTGCAGTACAGGCCCAGTAATGAAGAGATAAGGTTTGTAATAAAAAACTGTCCCGTATGTATAAACGGCGAGGGAACGGAGAAAGAGGAGGTACAGGGGCATAGGGATCTACCCAGAGTGCCTACAAACAAGGTGAGGTCTGGAGTGTGCTTGGTGATAGCGGAGGGACTTCTCCAGAAGTCGGCAAAGCTCCTCAAAATAACTAGGAACCTAGGGCTGAAGGACTGGGAGTTTCTCTCTCAATTGAAGAAAAAGGGTAAGGTGGAGGAGAAAGAGGAGGTAGTTGATGAACTGGAGGAGATATTAGAGGACGATGTAGAGGTGGAGGTAAAAAGTGACGGCAAAGAGATGAAATACATAAGCGATCTTATAATGGGTAGACCCGTATTTTCTCATCCTTCCCGGCCGGGGGGATTCCGTCTTAGATACGGAAGGGCTAGGACAGGCGGATTGGCCGCCATCGCGATACATCCTGCTACAATGGAGATCCTGGAAGAGTTTACCGCTGTGGGAACCCAGATAAAGACTGAGAAACCGGGGAAAGCTGGGGTGGTTACGCCGTGCGACACCATAGATGGCCCTTTGGTTCTCCTTAAGAACGGAGATTTTGTAAAAATAAACAGTCTCAAGGAAGCTCAAGAGCTAAAGGACTCTGTGGAGAGGGTTGTGGACTTGGGTGACATATTGATACCTGTAGGGGAGTTCCTGGAGAACAATCATCCCCTTCTCCCCGGTGTTTACACAAGGGAGTGGTGGGAATGGGAGGTAAGGGAAGCACTCTATCTCAACGAAAAAAACATGAAAAAGGAGGAGAGTCCATATCGGGAAGTATTGAGGGTTTCAGACAAATTGAAAGTCTTTGAGGCGGAGGAGAGGGAGAGGCTTCTAAAGGAGATGGGAGTACCAAAAGATGAAGATGGAAAGAAAAAATTTGAAGAGAGGCTGGAGGGAGCTGTTAAAAAAAGGCTTTCGGAACATTCCAAGGAGGTTTATCGGAGACTGAAGGA
This sequence comes from Thermoplasmata archaeon, assembly GCA_021160765.1. GTDB lineage: Archaea > Thermoplasmatota > Penumbrarchaeia > Penumbrarchaeales > EX4484-36 > EX4484-36. The sequence goes on along the minus strand of JAGHBW010000120.1, from coordinate 4,254 downwards.
TTTAGATGCGACACTTCAGAAGTATGAAATTCCAAAGGTGCGCGGGTTTGATGATGCATACAAAGTAAGCAAAGAACTGGGAGTGCCTTTACATCCCGATTATACCCTCCTCTGGCACGACCTGAAACCAGAAAATATAGTGAAACTGCGGAAGTATTTAATAGAGGAAGGGAGGGTAGAGGAGGGCGAATTGCATATCCCCAAGAGGGACGACATTAAGGAGTATCTCCTCATTCTAGGTGCTCTTCACAGGGAGAGGGGTGGTGAGATTGTATTGACAGAACTATCACAGGCGCTATATGTTCCCCTAGGCCTTAAAAAGAATGGGGATGGACTTGAACCCATTGATGAGCTCCCGGAGGGCTGGAGGGAGATGGATCCCCTCTCTCTTGTATCTCAACTCTCTGGTGTAAAAATAAGAGGTAGGGCACCAACCCGCATAGGCGCTAGAATGGGAAGACCTGAAAAAGCTGCAATGCGGAAGATGAAACCCCCTGTTCACGGATTGTTCCCTGTGGGAACGGAGGGGGGCCCTCAGAGACTTGTCCAGAATTCAGCGGAGAAGGGTAGAGCATATGTGAACGCTAAAAGAAGAAAATGTGTGCGTTGCGGCTCTATAGAGATATACCTCACCTGCAGGAGATGTGGTGGGCGCACAAGACCCCTGCCAGATATTCAAGAGAACGGCAGGCGCAGAGAAAACTGGCCTTTGGATATAAAGGAGGAGTTCCAAAGAGCTCTGAAAAAATTAGGCAAGGGAATAACGGAGGTTCCCAAAGTAAAGGGTGTCAAGGGACTCTCCTCTGCTGATAAAATGCCGGAGAGATTAGAAAAGGCGATACTTAGAAGCATTCACGAGGTGTATGTTTTCAAGGACGGAACATGCAGGTATGACATGACAGATATCCCAATAACACATTTCCGTCCGAGGGAAATAGGAACTGATATTGAAACATTGAGAAGGCTGGGGTATACACGGGACATTGAGGGAAGGCCACTTGAAAGAGAGGATCAAATTCTTGAGATTAAACCTCAGGATATCATTATAAACAGGGGAGGTGGGGATTATCTCATGAAGGTTGCACAGTTTGTAGATGATGTTCTTGTTAAATTATACGGTATGGAGCCATTTTACAACGTAAATAAGCCGGAAGATCTCATAGGGCATCTTCTTTTAGGTCTGGCCCCCCATACATCTGCAGGTGTCCTCGTTCGCCTCATTGGCTTTACGGAGATCCAGGGATGTCTAGCCCATCCATTTTTCCACGCTAGCAAAAGAAGGAATTGCGATGGGGATGAAGACGCTGTGATGCTACTCTTGGACGCGCTGCTCAATTTTTCAAGAAGTTTTCTACCAGAAAGCAGGGGGGGGAAGATGGACGCTCCCCTTGTCGTTTCCACCATTATAAAGCCAGAAGAGATTGATAAGGAGGCTCATAACGTTGACGTTGGTTGGCGATATCCTCTGGATTTTTATTATCTGACTACACTCTCTCCATCTCTTGACAACTATCAGAGCTACCTTTCCCTACGTATGGAGACTGTAAAAAGCAGGCTGGGAACGGAGAGAGCACTTGAGGGATTTGGCTTCACCCACGACACAAGGGATATAAATAAGGCTCCCGTGTCCTCAGCCTATAAAAGACTCTCCAATATGGAAGAGAAGATGAAATTACAATTTAGTTTAGAGGAAAGAATAAGGGCAGTTGACGAGAACGACGTAGCGGAGAGGATACTATCAACGCATCTTATACCGGACATAATGGGAAACATACGCTCATTTGGCACACAAACATTCCGATGTACTAAATGTCAAAAGACATACAGGAGATTACCGCTCACAGGAAGATGCACCAACAGGATAGGAAACAAGATATGTGGTAATCCCCTGGTTTTGACGGTTCACGAAGGGAACATCAAAAAATACATTGATATAATGAAAGAGCTCTCTGAAGGATACCGGGTTAGAGGATATACCCGGGAGAGAGTTAGAATTCACATGCAAACTCTAGATTCCCTTTTTAAATACACAACAAACTCAAAAAAGAAGAGAGGGAAGACCCCTCAAAAGGTGGTAAAAAGTCTGGAGGCCTTCCTCTAATCTTATGCTCTTTTGACCTCTTCACCGCAGAGTGGGCATATGGCCCGCTCTTCTCCTGCGGGGATTGTGACCTCCGTATCGCATATTGGGCAGCGTACTTTTATCTCCGGCAGTTCCTCTTTTTCCTTCTTAGCTTCCTCTCCTGCCGGGGGCGCTGCTGCAGGTGTTGGCACCTGTCCCGGTGGGAGTGCAGTAATTGCAGTTGCCTGTACAACACCCGGTAGGGAGGGATAGATGGACTCCACCGCTGGCAGATCTGCTAACGGTATCCCAGTAAGAAGCTCAAACCTCCTCAAAGCCTTCTTTCTCCTAACGACCTCTCTGAGCATCTTCTCTCTTTCAAGCTCCTTTTTGGCCTTTACTTTATATAGGTATCCTATGAATCCCAAAAGGGCTGTGATTAGCACTATTATTATTATGAGGAACCATATGCTTACCATATTGGGATCTCTTTCCAATGTGAAGTATTTTGGATTCAGTGGTGCGGGGTCAAGTTTGTCGGAAAGTCCGTCCCCATCAGTGTCCGGTAATTTTGGATTGGTCTCACCCGGGTCAACCAGTCCATTGTGGTTTTTATCCTCCTCAACGTCAAGCAACCCATCTCCGTCGTCGTCATCATCGTAGATGTCTGGAATCCCATCACCATCGGTGTCCAGATATGCCAGATCCAAGTTAACAGTTATCGTTAGAGTCTTTGTCACGTTTGCTATGCCGTCGGAGACTGCAAGGGTTATGGTATGTGTGCCTGGGCTCAGTCCTTTTGTGATAACGGGGTCTGTTCCAAGGAATCCATCAATGGAGGAGAACCAGAGGAAGCTCAGCTCTTGTTCGTCCGGGTCATAGGTTAGGGAGGCGTCAAATTTTATTGGTCTTCCGGATAGATATTTGGTGTTTTCCCTGGGTGATGTGATGACTATAACTGGTTTGTGGTTAATTTTCTCCGGCAATATGTAAACCTTGATGTCCTCCGAATAGGTGTATCCATTCCCCGCTACGTCTTTAGCCCTCCATCTAACGTAGTTTGTGGTACCCTTCTCAAACAGGATTGGGGGAGTCCTCACTGTGATAGTCTCACCGCTTTCGTAAACCTCAAGGCTTCTCCACTCCCCGTAGTTGGCAGCTCCGCCCCGGGAGATCTGATACTGTATAGTGCTTCCGTCCACACCGCTGCCACGCCTATCTGTGATAGTTATACCTAACACAACATATTTGCTCTCTGATGGTGCATTCGGAACGGGGTCTTTGAATGTTATGGGTAGCGTGTCCACCTGTATCCTATAAACAGGAGACTCCACTGGGCCGTTCCCCGCCACATCCTTTGCTCTCCATTTAATTGCATTCAAGCTTCCTTCGCGAAGGTTCAGGAATACTGAAACTGTTATAACGGGGCTGTTTCTCTTTACATTAGCGGGCTCCCACGCACCGAATGTTCTGCCTCCGTCAAAGGAGAGTGCGTATTCTATGGATCTCCCCTCAACCCCGGATCCCTCTGGGTCCACTACCGTTATTCTATAACGAACGAACTTGGTGTTTACCCAATCATCCGGGCTGGGGGTTGGATTGGAGAAGACCACACCTCCTTTATCAATGAGAACTCTGATCTTGTTTGCTTCCCCTATGTTCATAGCGTTGTCCACGGACCAGACATAGATGTCATTCCAACCCTCTTTGAGCCCGGTTATCACGGCATTGGTCTCCGTGGTGAAGTTTCCATTGGTGGTCCCGGAGCCATCTACGGTGGAGTAGAAATATCCGTAGATTCCCGAACCAGTGTCTATTACGGGCTCCCATGAAAGGTACATTTCATCGTCGTTATCGTACCCTTCTAGTGGGTCTACCTCCGAATCCGCTCTTGCAGTAATATATAGGGGTGGGTCGGGGGAAGTACGGTCAACGTAATAGTAGAACGGGAACGGCTCGGAAACATACTGACCACCACCGGGTATGTTTGTTACGGTGATATTGAAATATTCAAGCAAACTGGAGCCTAGCACCCAGTATCTTAGATAAATCTCTCTGCCAGACGAGTCAATGTCGTAGTAGATGTTTCCGTAATTGTCGTAGAGAGCAACGTCAAAATAGCTGTCAAGCGGGTAGAAGTCTTTCGTACCTTCGTACACACATTTTAAACCTGTGACCTCCACCATCTCATT
>JAGHBW010000033.1 GCA_021160765.1 Thermoplasmata archaeon | reverse complement strand
TCTCCCAGGCGGAGATACTGTCAGGAAGAGGGTTCGGCGGGAGTGTGGGGGGAAAACTTCTCAGTGCGGAGGAGCTGAGGGGTGCCCTTGCTGCTTCTCTTTCCTTGTATCTGGCGGCAAGGGTGAGGAGGATCTCACCGGAGGCACTTGAGGAGATGGCCTACTACATAACCGGGAGGAGAGGTGTGGGTGAGAGGATGGAGGGACTTCTTGAATCGCTTAAAGGGCGGATGGTGGACCCTGCATCCTTTTACTTCTCCCTGAAGGGGCTACCAGAGAAGTGGTTTGACCCGGCGCTCCTTCTCTCAGCGGCCCTCTACGCAATGGCGGATCAATTGCTTCTGAAATATCTGGAGTACATGGGGGTTCTGCCCATACTGGACAGGGTTGTCTCCTACCTGAAAAGGGTGGGGGAGGACGTTATGGCCGCTCTCAGCAGTGTTGCTGGGTTCTTCAAGGACCTCCTTACAGAGGAGGGCTATGATAATCCCTCTCTGGAGTACCTAAGAGAGATACTTGTTGACGGTGCAGGCCTCCAAGAGAGTCTCTTTTTGAGGTTCATGGTTGAGGACAGGTCCTCCAGCAGATTTAACACATACAGGGGGGAGGTTGTGGATTCGTGGCCTGCGCTGCCCCTTGAGGAGGGCAGCGGGGAGGAGGAACTTACAGTGGTTCTCACCTCCCAGGACCCATCCACGTGGATCTATGACGGTGAGGAGGTGGTTGGGTACAGGGCGAAGGTCTACCGCCTCTCCTTCTCACTCAAGGGAGAGGTTGTGTTTCCCTTCCAGGAGGTGGATGTATCTTCATCACCAGAGCTTCGGGGCCTCCTCTCCTATGTTCAGGAGGCGGGTGAGGGGGGTGTAAGCGAGGCCTTCATGAGGCTCATTGACGCTGTGGTTCAACGAATCCTTTCAGCCCCTGAGATGCAGAGGGCGCTCTCCCCCTACTACGCCCCGCTTGAGCTGAACCCTGCGGGGGATAAGGCACCTATGAAGATGCTTGAGAGGGCGAGGGAGGCGATGGAGGTTGTGAGGGAGAGGGCGAGGGGTCTTTCTGGAGGTCTGGACGACCTTGTGCGCCAGCTTCTGTCCAGCCATACAACGGATCTGGCAGCCGTTGTGGAGTACCTGAACCAGAAGTACGATGAGATGGTGGGTCGGGATGAGCAGATAGACTTCAGCGTCAGCCATGTGGTCTCCTCCCTCACCCCCCAGCAGGTCTCCTTCCAGTTGCTTGAGACCTCAGAGGAGGTGGTTGATGAGATCTCCGACTCGGACCACATTGTATCGTCCACCTTCCCCTCCGCTCCCCCCTCCGGTGTTGTCCTTCGGGTGGCCCTTGATGGTGGTGTGAGGCAGGAATCCATCAGGGGGGAGGTGGAGGGATGGGTGAAGGTGATGGCGGAGAGGGCTTACAGCATGGTAAAGGAGAGGGAGGTTGGGAGGAGTCCTCAAGGGGTAATCGTTCAGGCCCTTTACTCAACCCTGCGTGAGAGTGATGTTGAGGGGGTGCTTGATATTTTCTTCGGCGGTGTGGAGGTGGATAGACCGCTCATCCAGATGGCATCGGACTTCGCCCTCCTCTCCCTGGAGGAGTACTCCACCTCCCTTGAGGCGATGGGGGTGGGGAGGGGGGTTTACATTCCGGAAGATGAGACGTTCTGGGAGGTGGTGCCATCATCTGGTTATCCCCCCATAAAACCTCACATCATCACACTGACCAATATTGATCTGGGGATGGAGGTGCTCAAGTGGAGCGAGAAGGGCGTTCACGCTACGGATCCTGGAAAGATCTCCACAATGCCCTTCAGCACAAAGGGATCCCTTCATCTTAGGGTGACCCTCTCCCTATCCTTTGAAGAGGTCTCCCCACGCTTCCCCGGGGGGGAGAGTGTTGACAAAAGTGTGGAGTTCAACATCTCTGGCGGCTACTTCTACCTGAGTCCATACCCCGTTGAGGGCATTCGGTACTCCTCCTCTGACACCTTAGGAAAGGACCTATGGGAGGCGATCAAGGCATTCTTCTCCTACATCTGGGGGGAAGTGAAAGAACCATTAGAGAAACTCTGGGGTCGCATAAAAGAGGTCATCTCCTTCATACTTAAGTGGGTGGGGAAGATCCTTGATGGAGCCAGGGAGGTGATCTCCTATCTCAACGGGGTTATAAACACCGCTGTTGAGGTGGTCAGATCCGTCATAGAAGGCCTTCTTCAGAAGGCCTTGGATCTCATCAGGAAGTATGTACTTAGTGGTGGAGAGACCACGTCCTTCAGGACGGAGATCCTCTCCTTCACAATAGTAATCGTTGCCAGGCGCTTAGCAGATCCTGGAGAAGACCTTCTCAGAATCTCTGTTCTGAAGGGTCCCCTCAACGCAACCTTCCGCCAGGTATACGTCAGTTCTACCAGGTCCTACCCCACCCTTGACGTCTCGTACAGAGAGGGAAAGACCTCCCTGAAAGCTCATATTGACCCAACCCAAAGCGAAGGTGGACCCATTTACCTCATTGAAGGACCCCTTTATATAAAGGGCCACGGTGGGATTCTTCACCTGGAGGGCCCCACCCCCGTTGTATATCGCAGGGCGGAGGTCACGCTCTCCGGGGTGCTTAAGAGGAGGCCCCAGATACCCATACCCCCCCTGGGCGTAGTGGCGGAGATAGACCTTGGAATAAGGATGGATTACCTCCTATCCCCCCAAACCGGGGTATATCTGAACGAGTACGGGGAAGAGGGCTGGGTTGAACTTTTCAATCCAGAGAAGATTGATCTCACAGGTTATACTATTACTGTGGGCGGGAGGAGGGTTTCTGTTGCGGAAGGGGGGGTCTACCCTGTTGTTCTCCTCCCCGGGCCCCTTAAAGAGGGAGATGAGGTGACCCTGAGGGACGAGAACGGGACAGTTCTCGACACCTTCACCCTTCCGAGAAGTGGGTCCTACAGCAGGATAGTGGATGGGGTGGGCAGGTGGATTGAGCAGGGGGAGACAAGGGGTAGGTCAAACAGTGGGGG
>JAGHBW010000128.1 GCA_021160765.1 Thermoplasmata archaeon | reverse complement strand
GGAGGTATATTAGGAGGTCCAGCGGGAGGGAGAGAAGTCAATAGAGGGGGGGTGGGTTCGCCCTATGAAGAAGGTGCCTTGAGGAGGCAAGGGTTGAGCCAGATGCAGTGGAGAGGAGTGGGAGCAGTACAAGCAGAACCACACCCTCAGGGGTGACCCTGAAGGATGCCTCAAGGAGCAGGGAGAGGATGGTGAAGGGGATCAGAAAAAGGAGAAAAAGAAGATAATTTAAAAGTACCATGTAGGCGAGCTTCTCCCATTTAAGGATTGAAGCACCCCGGGGGGTTGTATACATTATCTGAAATGGCCCTTCCTGAAGCACCTCTCTTCGGAAATGATAGGATGTTTTAACGGTGAAGAATAGAGCTAGGAGGATGATTACCCTCCCCGCAGTGATCCCTTTCCCCACCATACCACCACCCCCGTAGAGGTGCGTCATAAGGAGAAAACTCTCCCCTACAACTATGAGAACCAGGAACCAGGCCGTGATGACAGGAGCCCTCTTTATGCTTTTCAACCCCTTCCTGAAGGATCTAATGATATCTAGGGAAAGGAGGGCTAGGAAGGTCATTCACCAACCACCTTCAAAAAAAGCTCTTCTAAGTTGCTGGTTTCTCCAACTTCAAGTAGCTCTTCAACCCCAGCAGGCCCAGCGGCAACCCTGCCCTCCTTGATTATGGCAACTCTATCGCACACGTCCTCTGCCAGGGAGGTAATGTGCGTGGAGAGAAGCACCCCCGCCCCCTTTTTTGCCGCCTCTTTTATTAACCCTTTAAAGGTATAGGTGTGCCCGGGGTCAAGCCCAGATGTGGGCTCATCAAGAAGTAGGAAATTAGGTTTGTGCTGGAGGGCGATTACTATTGAAAGCCCCCTTTTCTGCCCCTTGGAGAGCTCGCTAATAAGGTTGTCAACCTTTCCATCAAGGTTAAACCTGCTAAGTAGATCTCTCTCCCATGTTAGATCCCTCCTCCCCCTTAAAGCTCCCATCATCTCAAGGACCTCTTCTACGGTAAGATCCTCATAGAAAATGGAGTTCTCAGGTACGTAGCCGAGATTGGAGAGATACACCGTTCTTATAGATTCAACTGGCACACCTCTGTAAAGAAGTTCTCCGCTCTCCCTGTTCAGCAGAAGTGCTGAGATCTTGAGGGCGGTTGTTTTCCCCGCACCGTTGGGGCCCAGCAGTCCTACTATTTCCCCCTTCTCAACTTCAAGGTCGAGCCCTGCAAGTGCGACCAGGCTTCCATATCTCTTTCTAACCCCCTTCATTTCAAACAACATGCTTCGTTCATTGATGAAAGGAAATGAAAAAACTTTTCCCCTGAAATGAAGAGTGGGAGAACGTAGTTGGCCTCAGGTTCCCCCGTACCCCGGGGCATCGCTTAGAGTTGTTAGGACAAAAATGAGAAATGCTCCCGCCGGGATGCGTGAGGGAGGCGCTCATTGACGGCAATTCTCCCTCACGCGCCAGGTGAAAGCTACAGGAGTACTTTCAGTCTTTCGCCGTCTTATGAGAGGGGTCCTGGAGCGCCAAATTACGAGAACAGAAAATAATTGACGGAAGTAATTTGGTGCTCCCGCCGGGATTTGACAGCGATGAAAACTTGATTGGTGAAGTCTAGGAGACGTTTTCATCTAGCCTTCGCAGTTCCGCCGTTGCTTGGACGTTTTAGGAACTGCTCAGGACCTACGGTTCAAATCCCAGTCGTTACTTAGAGTTGTTAGGACAATAATGAAAAGTGCTCCCGCCGGGATTTGATTAGGAAGAATTCTCTGATTACATGTTCTTTAAGGCGAATTCTTCCAACTTGTGCGTTTCCGTCGTTATTGTGAGATTTCAGGAAACGCACAAGACCTACGGTTCAAATCCCGGACGTCACTTAGAGTTGCTGTAAGAATAATGAAAAGTGCTCCCGCCGGGATTTGAACCCGGGTCGCGGGCTCGAGAGGCCCGCATGATTGGCCGCTACACTACGGGAGCAAGAAGTGGTAGCCCCGGGCAGATTCGAACTGCCGTCCCGGGATCCAGAGTCCCGGATGATTGACCGCTACACCACGGGGCTATTGCTTCCCAGCAGGAGGCGAATAGGCAAATTTCATTTAAATCTTTTGTCCCAACTAATTCTGCATCTGTTGGGTGTATTTTTCCTCTTTTCTGTGGTTTTTGCTGTTTTGATCCATGTTTATGGGGCTATAAATGGGAGAAGTCTTAAGAGAAGAGACTCAATTATGGCACCTAGGAAAATCAAGGAGGTGTTGTGGTGAACGCCGGAGGACTTTCACAGAAGTTTCTCAGCCATTTGAAGGATTTAAACGATCTGATGGAAGCCGCGAGAATATCGGTCAAAGATGTTCTGGGAGCGAAGGAGGGTGAGAGGGCACTAATTATTACCAACCCCTCCTACCACGTCTCCAGGATATCTTTCGCCCTTCACGACGCTTTTAGAGAGATGGGTGTTGAGCCGGTAATCCTCGTACAGAGCAGAAGAACCCAAACAGATTTTGCTGACAACGCAGTGATAGAGGCACTGAAGAGTGAACCAGAGATAATCCTGTCCATATCAGAAGAGAAACTGGGTAAAGATAGACGGGCTCTTTCTGAACCTTACACCGTGGAGGGAAAAAAGATAGATCACACATACACATACCTGCTTGAGGCAAAAAAATCCAGGGGATTCTGGTCCCCCTCTATTACAGTGGAAATGTTTAAGAAGACCGTTCCAATAGATTATGAGACATTGAGAGGAAAGGCACGAAGGATAAAGGAGCTTTTAGACAACGCTGAGGAAGCGCACATAACCTCACCCAAAGGAACAGATATTGTCATTGGATTGAGGGAAAGGGAGGCGTTTCTTGATGACGGAGATTTCAGAGAACCAGGCGCAGGGGGGAACATACCCTGTGGGGAGACCTTTATTTCCCCCGAGCTGGGCTCATCTAACGGAATTATTGTTTTTGACGGCTCACTGGCCACGGTAGATGGTGTAATTGTTCTGAAGGAACCTGTGAGGTGTAGGGTTGAGGGGGGTTTTGTAAAGGGAATAGATGGTGGACATGAAGCTAACGTTCTTGAGTCATCCCTTAGAAAGGGTGCAGAAATGGCGGAGGGACTTTACAGGGAGGGAAAAATAGACAAGGAGACTATGGAGGAGTACGTGAGGAATGCACGGAATCTGGGTGAGCTTGGAATTGGGCTCAACCCCAAGGCAGAGATCGTAGGAAATATGCTGGAGGATGAGAAGGCCTTCCACACATGCCATATTGCAATAGGGAGCAATTACGATAATGATGCTAATGCTATGATTCATCTGGATGGGCTGATCAAAAATCCTACGATTGTTTTAAAAATGATGGATGGGGAAGAGAGGACCCTTATGGTTGAAGGGGAGTTGATGCTGTAAATGTCCAGAATAAAGATACTTCCCGGGGAGATTGTCAAAAAGATTGCAGCAGGGGAGGTTATTGAAGGGCCGCATTCTGTGGTTAAAGAGCTCCTGGAGAACGCCATAGACGCCTGTGCCACGGAGATTATCTTAGAAATTGAAGATGGTGGGAAGAGAAGGATTTCGGTGAGGGATAATGGGTGTGGTATGGGAAGGGAGGACCTGATGCTGGCATTTCAGAGCCATACTACGTCCAAGATTGTTAGTCTTTCAGATCTAGAGGAAATAAGGACGTTCGGCTTTCGGGGCGAGGCGTTGGCATCCATAGCTGCTGTGAGTCGTATTGAGGCACTATCCAAAGAGAACCCGCATTTTTTTGAAAATGCTGAGGAAGAGGGAACCCGTGTGGTTATAGAGGAGGGAAGGATACTTAAGGTGGAGGGTGTGGGGCACCCCCCGGGGACCACCATACATG
>JAGHBW010000132.1 GCA_021160765.1 Thermoplasmata archaeon | reverse complement strand
GGTCCGATGATGTATCTCTCTATCCTCGCCTTCTCAAGGTCTTCCTCGGTGATCACCCCCTGCCGGATCAATTCCTCCGACTTCTCTCTGTACTCTTTGTAAGAGGCCGCTGTGAAGAAGCCCCTCTCCAGTTTCTTAACAGCGTGGTGGAGTTTTACAATAACCAGCTCGTTTATGTCCCTTGGGTCCTCTATCTTCTCAGGGAAGGGGAGCCCGGCCTTCTCCAGAAGCCAGTAGTAGCTCTTCTTCTCCTCCCTCTCCTCCATCCTGAGCATGTTTCTTGATCCGAACATAGGGACACGGAAATTCTCCTCAATCTCCTTTAGATCAACGTAGGAGGTGAATGACCTGTTGGGGATGAAGATGACAGAGTTCTCCCGCATCCACCTCTGCCACCTCTCCTCCATAACCTCTTTGAACTTATCCAGCACGATCGCATCGTCCACTATGCCCCTTACCACCTCCCCATTATCGTTCCTGTAGGCCTTGAAGTACGTTGTGTATGTCCTCTCCCTTCCCTTCTGGCAGAAGGCTACACTTCTGAAGCCCTCTTCCACAGCGCCATCTGCCACATCCAGTGCAGAGTGGGAGGCTATGAATCCAATTTTAAGGTTGCCTCTCTCATACCCCTTCACTATCTCCTGAACCACACTTCTATCCAACATGGAAAACACCCCTTTTGTAAACGAATTTGGAAGAGAGAGGAGGGATAAAAAGGCTACTCAAACCAAAACATCGCTTTTCCAAAAGAGTAATATAGAAACAAAAGATATTTTTCCCCAGATGACCAGAATTCTTATCACCTCTCTGTTGGCGGCGCTTGCCATAATGGGCTTAATTCTCATTCCCATAGGGGGGGAAGCTGAGGATGGGAGTCCAGATCTGTCGGTTAAGGTTCTTTTTCCCGAAGAGGGCGGGAAATACCTCTCCAGGATGGGTTTACACATAAAGGCGGAGGTTAAGAACGTAGGGGGTGCCGGATATAACGGGACAATACAGGTGTCTGCGGAGGTTTTTGACAAAAACAGCGGATACCGAAAATACTCGGACACGCAGTTCCTCTCTCTTAACCTTCAACCGGGGGAGAAGACCAACGTCTCTTTTTCAAACTGGACCTTCGCTATACCAGGAAACTATACCTGCAGGGTTACGATATATCCTGAGGGGGACACAAACGCTTCCAACAACGTTGATGTGGTGAACTTTGATCTTTGGACCGACACGTGGCCTTATCCGATTCAGCTCAGTGGTGGTTTTGTGTCGCCGGTGAGAGGTTCCACAGACACCACGTTCACCTTCAGGGTGAAGTACGTTTACCCCATTCCCCCCGACAACATCACGATCTATGTGGACGGCCTGCCACACCCCATGGTTCAGGAGGATCCCGAGGATCAGCAGTACACGGATGGCAAATATTATATTTATCAGACACAACTTGAGATTGGGCCGCACAACTACTCCTTCTACGCCTCTGCGGGGGATAAAAATGCAACCACACCCACCACAGAGGGGTTCCCATGGGTGAACCTCACCCTCAGGGACCTCCGCATATCCCCTGAGAAGGGATACATTACAACGAGCTATCGCTTCTCAGTACGATACGGCTCGTATTTCAACGAACCGCCAAAAACCATCCTTCTCCATATTGAGAACAGGACGTATCATTTAACCCCATCAAACCCCGATGATGAAAACTACGCCTCAGGAAACAAGGATTATTTCACGGAGGTGAAAGGCTGGGACGTGGGTCCTGGTCCGTGGAGTTGGTGGTTTGAAGTGGAGAACAGCAGAGACAGATTAAAGAGCAAGGTGATGGTGAGCCCCGGGCCATCCAGTGCGGTTGGAACAATTCATGGGAGGGTAGAGACGGACCTTGGAGAGGAGATAACCAGCCTCCAGGTGTCCATCTTACCGCTGAACAAAACGTGGTTTTTCACGTCCGGTAATTATCGGATAGAAATCTATGAAGGGAAGAACTACACACTGATGTTCCACTCCCCGGGGTACCTACCACAAACTGTAGGGGGGATAGACCTCAGAGGTGGAGAGATGAAAGAACTGGACGTAACCCTCCAGCACATGCCCAGGCCAGCACAGGTGGGGGGGCGCGTAATGTCATCTGCAGGAATGCCTATTGAGGGTGCGAAGGTTAACCTATACTCTGGAATGAGACTTTTAAAGAGCGGAACCACCGATTCGGAGGGAAGATATGTACTATCAAATGTGACCCCCGGGGAGAATATGAGGCTCTCCTTCTCCGCACCATTTCATGAGAACCTGACCCTCCCGCTCTCTTTAAGTGAGGGAGAGGTAATATTTGTGAATGTGACCCTTACAGAACTTCCCCCGCCCTTTGAGGTGATGAACAGGACCGTTCCAGTAAAGGGCCCCATACGGGTTGTGTTCTCAAGAGTGCCGATGCTGTCCACCCTTTCTGTTGTAGTTAAGAACTCAACATCTGATATTCCCGTCTCTGCCATCTCCGGGGAGAACAGCACCGTTCTGATACTCCCAGATGACTCCTTCATCTATGGTGAAAGGATTACATTAACGCTTAAAAAAGGCTTGAAAGACCTCTCCGGGGGAACTATTCTCTGGAGAGATTTCAGGGTGGAGCTTCAGGTTGAGAAGCAGAGGAGTGCGGGGATAAAGATCAAGCCGACCCCGGGGAGTGAGGGTCTTCCCGTGGATGTTAGCTTTGAGATCTCATTCGGAATTCATATAAACATTACCACGCTGAACGTGACCCTTCGGGAGGTCTCTGGTGAGGTTGTTCCCTTGGGTTTAATGTACGCATGGGGGATAGATTGGAAAAACTCCGGAGCAACGTGGGGCATACTCAAGGCTACCCCCAAAAGACACCTCAATTATACCACCGCCTATGTGCTTGTGATAAAAGGTGGGCTTAGGGATTTTCAGGGAGAGGTGCTTGTTCAGGAGGACCTTGTATCGTATTATACTACAATGGCGGAGCCAGATAGAGATGGCGATGGGGTGCCTGATAGCCAGGATGCCTTCCCTGACGATCCAACGGCGTGGAAGGATTCAGATGGGGACGGGGTGCCCGACAGCCGTGACGCCTTCCCAAACGATCCTCATTACACCAAAGATACCGATGGCGATGGGATACCCGATGAGAGGGACGCAGATGCTGATGGGGATGGCCTTCCAGACGCCTGGGAGAGAAGATATGGCCTTGATACAACGGTGGACGACTCCTCCGCAGGGTCTGCGGAGGAGTCGTCCACCGTTGTATCAAGGCCATATCTTCTCTCCC
>JAGHBW010000036.1 GCA_021160765.1 Thermoplasmata archaeon | reverse complement strand
TCATACAGGTTATCCACCTCATCCAGAATTATGAGCTTTCTTCTCCCTTCTGAGCTTCTTAAGAACTCCCCGCTTCCCGAGAAGGTCTCTGCCATGGAGCCCCTTGTCGCCACCTTGCGTATCGCCTCCATATTCCTGGCATCGGAGGCGTTAAGCTCTATTGGGACCCAGCCGTATTCCTCCGCCAGCGCCAGCGCAGCGGAGGTTTTTCCAACCCCCGGGGGGCCGTAGAGAATCGCCCCCGGTTTTGATGGCACACCCTCCCTGAACCCCTCCGCCCACTTCTTCAGCTCCCTTATGGCTTTTGGGTTCCCTACAAGGTCAGCCAGACGTCTTGGACGGTACTTTTCCATCCACTGCTCTTCCTCCATGCAGACACCGCCGGTGGAAAGGTGGTATGGGGGACCTCCCCCTAACCCTTTCCGTCAAAAAGACTTAACAGGAAAGGGGTTAAAAAAGTTATTAAATACCACCACTTTTTTAAGTGGCCAATAACATAGAGATCAAGGAAGAATTAAGGAGGCGAGCACATCACCATTGAGGACACCCTGAAAGAGGCGCTGAAAAAGGCGAGGGAAGAAAGGCTGAAAAAGTTGATTCTATCCTCCGATTCCCTTCCACGCCATGTGGCTATCATTATGGATGGAAACAGAAGGTTTGCCGCTCAGTTAGGTCTTGATCCCGTAGAGGGACATAAAAGGGGGAGAGAGAAACTGGAGGAGGTGCTCAAATGGTGCCAGGAGTTGGGAATAAAGGTCGTAACCGTTTACGCCTTCTCCACAGAGAACTTCTGGCGAAGACCAGAAGAGGTGCGAGCAATATTGTCTCTTATCAAGGAAGGGCTTGAGAAGTTAGCTGAAGAGAGAAGGGTTTATGAAAACAAGATAAGGGTTCGCATTCTGGGCCAGAGGGACCTTCTCCCAGAGGATGTGCGGGAGGTGGCAGAGAGAGTGGAGCGACTTACAGAAAAGCACGATCAGTTCTTTTTCAACTTTGCTGTAGCGTATGGTGGACGGGAGGAAATAATAACCGCTATAAAGAAGATGTGCAGAGATAGCGTGGATGGTAAACTAAATCCCGATGAGATAGATGAGAATACGGTCTCCCAATATCTTTACACTCAAGGTATGCCGGATCCCGATCTAATCCTCCGCACCTCGGGGGAAGAGAGGATATCCAATTTCTTGCTCTGGCAACTGGCATATTCTGAGTTATACTTTGCAGATGTGTACTGGCCGGGTCTAACAAAATTGGACTTTTTGAGGGCCATTCGCTCCTACCAACTGCGGCAGAGGAGATTTGGAAAATAGCGCCCTAGAATCCCACATCCAAAAAGAATGCTACCATTTACTCTCAATCTTCAACATGAAGTATCCTTCCAAACCCCCCCTTTTCAATTGCTTCCATGAATTCCTTGTCCGTATAGAGGATCTCCCCTTTTCTTAAGTGTAATTTTTTCTCCCTTGCTGTTACAACATCACCCACATCCTCCTCCAGAACCAGCACCTCCTTCAGCCCAAAAAGCTCTCCCCTCTTCATTTCCACACCCTTTACACCACCACCCCCTTGCTGTTTTTTCACCTTGGTGTCCTCACCTACTGCCTCACCTCTATGCTCTATTGTTCTTCCTTCAGCACCAATCTCGCCCTCCACCATACTACGTTGCAACTCATGGAGCGATTCATTTGTACCCACTCCACCCTCCCCCATAACCATAGACTCACCAACAGTGTCAACAGACTCTTCCCTTAAAACCTCTTTTTTAAGTCTACTACTCTCCCCTGACACCTCCCCTCCACCATCATCACTACTGCTCCCCTCCCCCACACCCAACTTCTTTACAACCTTCTCGCCAGGAGCCGTGAACATTGGCGGAGTTGTGGCCGGAACGCTTTTGGGTGGTGGGGTAACAACATCTGAGGTGGAGAACTCCTCGGTTGTGGTGTCCACAGAGACTGAGGGACTCACTCCAGAAAGATAATCACCCAGGCTCACCTCTCTATGCCATTTTAAAGCCTTTGAAATCTCATTTAGGAGGTGCATCTCAGTTGTGGTAAGGGGATCTGTGTTTACATGACCTCCATATGCTGCACTAATCGCCAAGCGAACTATCTTTTTCTCTCTTCTTAAATATATTTGAGTTAGAATTCTCTTAAAATTGCGATATTCTTCCAGATAAAGGGGGGCCTTTGCGCTCTCCTTGGGGCTCTCCTGAGAGGTTAGGTATCGGTCCCATAGATGTCTTAGAAACTTTATCACATCGGAGTAGAAGGCCTCCTCCAGCGGATAAAGTGAGGGTCTTCCTTTCTCTGCCTCGTAAACTTCAGCAATCTTCTTCATGATCTCCCGGAAGGGGTCCTCTTCTGCCACCTTTCCCTACACCTCCGACGGTTATATACCGTACTTCACTATATTGTTTATAATTTTTCCTGCCTCCCCTTCCTATATCACGGGCTTCTCAGGCATCTCCGCAGCGCCTATACCCACCGCAAAAACAGCTGCGTAGAGTGGAAGATAAGCCTCCTCACCCTCCTCAAACCTAGATCTAATGTCTTTAAGAGTTATTCCTGACCGCCTTCTGAAGACCACCTTCACCTCAGGCTTCTCAGGTAGGACCACAGCATCCACAAGTGGTTCAAAATCATCCAGCCCTTCC
>JAGHBW010000035.1 GCA_021160765.1 Thermoplasmata archaeon | reverse complement strand
GCCCGCCAGCAGTAAGAGCTCCTCCCACATCACCATTGGCGGATATGAGGGAGTCTCTTACAGGAGGGTAATACCTACCAACGCCGTCACATTCGTTAACTACGACAAGGACTCCCCGTTGGATGACTATTATTACATCTCATCTGTCCCCTACACCACCTTCTACAGTAAACAGGATGGGAAGATTATCTCCTCCCCCCTACTTTTCTACACCCCCCCAAGGGAAACAACCTCAGATGAGGAAAAAACACTGAACGCCTTCCCCGGGGTGGATTACTTCATGGAGGATTACCTCACTGTTAATGGGGGGTCTGTGAAAAGGGTGAATCTTGTGGGGTTTGATTCTGTTCCCCCTCAGGTTGGGGAGAGGTGGAAGGCGAATGAGATTCGCATGATAAAGGGAAGCAATCCTTACGATGTCTCTTCCAGCCTGGCTCTGGACGGCTGGAGTTACTCCAGAAGAGCGGTTCTTGCTGTGATAAACCCCTCCCCCCCATCTCCCGATAAGGAGATTAAGGGGGAGGTGGAGGGGCAGACACCATCCGCCCAGCCGGAGAGCGGCACCATTGAAGGTAGCAAGATGCCATCCCCTGTAGACCCCAATGAACACAAATTCACCATTGATGAGGGGTATAAATACATAGACGCCGTGATGACGTGGAGCCAGAGCAGCCTTGGAGAGCTTCTAGCAAGGGGAAAGGATCCGGACCTCCAACTTTATGACATGCAGCTTGGTGAGGTTGCGGCGTCGGAGGATTGGAATGTGCTGACCGGTGCATCTGAACACGTCTCCTCCTATGTCTACCACAGCGGCGAGTGGATGTTTGCTGTGACCTACATGCCCACAGAGAGCTATGAGTATCAAATGGCCCTGAAGGAATACCTCTCAAGGAATCCAGAGCTTCTACAGATCTCAAGGGGAGATCAGCCGTGGAGTGCAGAGGTGAACTATCAGATTGATTACACAATCTACCCAGGAGTTGATCTGGACATTCCCGACGAGGTGCCGTTCTTCTGCCGGGATGCCACAATAGAGTTGACCTGGTCAGACACCTCCTCCAGGCTGGGGCTTATTCTACTTGATGAAAACGGTGCCGAGGTGGCTTCGGCTCTTGATAAGACCCAGTCATCAAAACAGGTTTTGGAGGTGAAAAGCCTTGGGATGGGGAGGTATCGGGTCTCTGTAGTGAACCTTGAGGGCAGCGGGACATCCTTCAAAATCTCCTACTCTTTCAGGCAGGTGAAGGATGTTAAGGAGGGTGATTCCTTCGCATCTGCTGCAAACGGTGCAGTTCTGGCCTCTGAGCTGAACGCCCCACTTCTTTTTGTCCCATACGACAGGCTCCCCCGCTCTGTTGAAAAGGCCCTTAACACCCTTGGGGTCAAGGAGGTTTACGTGGTGGATCTCGGTGGACATGCGAAGAGTGGTCTGTATAAAGGTCTTGACCGTGCAAGAGGGCTTCTTCAAAGAGAGATAAAGGTCAGGAGGATTACCAACTATAATGCCATTTACAGGGAGATTATGGGAAGAGCGGGAAAGGGTGGGGAGCCAACGGGGGACATAGTTTTCACCACCATTGACCCATGGTCCTACTGGTACGTAGCGAAGACGAAGGAGAACCCGGCGGGAGAGTTCCCCGGGGCATATTTTGTTGGCCCCGCCACGTTCACGGCGGCCCATCACGGCTCACCGGTCTTCATCACGGATACAAACAGAAAACTCTCACAGGCCCAGGCGTGGCACAACAACTTCTGGCTCAAGGCGTATCCCAGCCGCCTTCCCCCATCCGTAGGGTGCATGGTTCTTGAGGGGAAGGCCATATATTCATTCCTCCAGCAGGTTGGGGCTGACATTGGTGGCATTAAGGGCCACAAGGAGAGCATAATCACCGTTGCTGATCAGTTTGACATAGGGACTTCATGGGATAGAGCCCTTGTGGGGGCAGCACAGGCTGGCAGAATAATGGGTTCCCCTGTGGATGCTTCTGTATGGATATCAAGATCTATATTCTATCCGAAGATAATCTTTGCCAATCCCGCCGTGAACCCATCTCTAGACCCACATGAGGGGAAGAGGTGGCAGGGGTCCTCGTCCACAAGGATCGCTGGAAAGCTCACCATTGTTGAGCCCGAAAGAGAGGTTGAAACTCGTCTGGCAGTTCAGGAGACCTGGGTTTCTTACCAGTACAAATTCAACGAGAGGGGAAGTGAGTACTGGGGTTGCAAATATCAGACGAGAACTGGGATAGTCCCCGGGGAGACACCATCAGACGACCCAATAGATCCCAAGGGTGTTTGGCCAGACATAGACACGTCTAACATGGTTCCATACTACCTGGATACGATTGGTTATGACCACGTTCAGACAACAACCTTTGAGAGAACCATTGAGAACCTAAATCGCGGTGTGATCATGTGGTTTGAGGTGATGCACGGTGGACACACGTACTCTGGTGTGGTTGGTTGGTGGGACCCCAAGGCCAACGTTGAGAAGGATCCGTGGAGGGGATATGAGGAGAACGGAATACCCGTCAATGGGAATCTGGAGAGGTTAAGGGGGGCAACAGATGACCCTGACGTGGTCACCATGAACAAGCACGTTGGGCTTGACGTCCAGCCGGGCTTCGGACCCGTAACAGGTGCAGGGGTTGTTCCTGAGACTCATGATGGAATTGTTATTGCTCTTCTCCAGCAGCGCCAGACGGAATATAACAACAGGGGACTACAGATAGACGAGGCGCTTCAAAACCTTCACTCTATGGGGTTCTCTGCAGGAAGCTGTCTTATCGCCAATACCTATCTTCACCTCTCTCTGGTACGCCACGGCTCCATCTTTCAGGTAATAGATCCGTGGTTGACCTCCTGGTATTCCTCATTCGCTATGGAGGTCTTCCTCAAAGACATTTATTACAATTACACTGTGGGGGAGGCGTATGAGAGGGGGATAGCTCACGTTGGAATACTCTATCTTGTTGACGCATGGTGGTGGGATATATTTGAAAATCTGGTTTTCTACGGTGACCCAGACCTGAAGGTGTACAGCCCACGGAACGCCTGGAGCGAGCCGGAATCCCTCAATAAGGCTGTGGTTATAGGGGGCCACACCCCCTTCGGTGCCAAAGAACATCCTGATAAAGTAAGGGGGTCACTTCTTCTGGACGCCCTTTTCATAACAGGTGTTGGCATTTTAACTATAGAGGTTGGCAGAAGGATCTATCTGAAGAAGAGGGCGGTTGCGGCGTGAGGTGATGGCGATGCTCATCACCCTCTCGGAGAACCCTCACGGCACAAAGATAAAGAAGAGACTGGGTCTGGTTCGTAAGGCTCTCTCTCTTCCTGAAGAGGCGCTGGGGCTTCCTCCGAAAACCTCTCTTCTGGAGGATCTTTTTGATGAGGGATTGGACGACCTTGTTAAACAGGTGGCTGCAAGGGGAGGAAACGCGTTGATAGGGCTTAGGGTGGTTCCCCTGCCGGAGCAAGGAGTTGTGCTCCTCTACGGGGAAGCTGTGATTGTAAGTGGGGGAGGTGTGGATGGGATTAGACATGTTGACTCCAGTGTTGGACTTGACGCAAGAGATTTGAACGAAGAGATTGAGCAGGCGGACGCAGTATCCCTTTTCACATCTGTTTTGGCCCTTTCCAGAGAGAGGGCAGTGGCCCTTTACAGTGCAGGGTACAGAAATCTGAAGGACGTCGCCGATGCTGACATAAGGGATCTTCTTAAGGTTCCCGGCATGAACCCCACTATTGCAAGGAGGGTGAAGGAAAAGGCGAGAAGGGTTTTGGGGAGGTGATTCTCTGGAGGGGTATCTGCTTGTGAAGGGGGCGCTTGGTCTATACTTTCTTGTAATGCTGTCCGCCACATATTTTGACCTCAGGGAGAGACAGATCCCTGACGTTCACTGGTGGATCTCCGGCACTGTTGGTCTTCTAGTTATGGGATACAGGTTATACACAACTACTGGGCTTCTGGGAGCACTTTTGACACTTCCTCTCTTCTCACTCCTCTCCGTTCTGCTTGTTGGGTATCCATCTCTGGAGGACATAAAGAAGGGAAGCGCTTTGGATCTGCTATTTCTTTTCCTCTATGCCTTTTCAGTCCTCGTTCTTTTTCTCGCTCTTAAAAATTACACCAATAACTATCTGCCAGCACTCATCGCCATCCTCTTTGAGGCGGTATTTCTCTCCTTTTATTTTCTCAACGTAGGTGGGATCTATCTCCTTCATGGGGGTGCGGATGTCAAAGCCCTTCAGGTGCACTCTATTGTCCTGCCAACCTTCAGCTACATTGGTGGTATACCAACCTTCACAACCTTGGGTGTCCCTAGCCTTCTTTTAAGCATGTTTCCTCCACCCCTCACCACCTTAATAAACGCAGCTCTTATCTCTGTTCTTATCTCCGTTGTTTATTTCTCTGTTGTGAACCTGAAGAGCGGAGGTGCGCCTCTTAAATACTTCTTCACAGCCCAAAGGCTCACTCTAGAGAGGGCAAAAAGAGGGCACTGGTGGCTTTATGTAGAAGATGAGGATGGGAACATTAAAAAGGTGGATAGTGAAGAGGTTGAGGAGGAGGGATTGGATGAGGGTGTTTATTGGGCTACACCGAAGACACCATTCATATTATATCTGACAATAGGTTTTCTTATCACTCTTTTGGCTGGAAATCTGCTTCTTCCAGTGATATACGTCATTGTAAAAGCGGTGGGGACTTAAACAGTTAATAATCCCACATACTGAGCAAGCCTTCAATCCAATGTTTTACGGGATTAGACCTGCCTTTTTGAGCGCCTCAACGTAATCCCGCGGCGAAAAGAATCCCTTAAATTCTCCTTCCTCCCCCCTTACAACCACCGCCCTGGGCCTCTCTCTTATGAGAAGGGGTATGAGTTCTGTCATACTAATGGAGTAGTGAACCTCAAGGAGGTTTGCAGAGGCAACCTCGCTGCAGGGTGTGTCGGGCCCTTTGCCCTCCGAGATGGCTTTCAGTATCTCCTCCCCTCCGATAATACCTGTTGGCCCTTTCTCTTCCATTACAAATACTATTCCCTTCTTTAGCTCAAGAATCTTCTCTGCTGCCGCCTTCATTGGATCCTCTGGCAACACGGTGTCGTATTCATCTGTTATGTTGAAATCGCTTAAGGTTATCTTTCCTGGGGCAAGACTCTCTTTATCAACCTCTTCGTCGCTCATGGTAAACAATATCACATTCCCCCGTTATAAACTTTCCCGGGCGAATACCGTAGAAGAATAACAATAATTATAACAGGGATCACACTTATCGCCCCCGGGGGGGGTGGTTGGGAGGCAGCAGGGTTGCTGGTATTGGAAATAGTGATGCGCTCAAAAAGAATAATTGAACGTAAAGAGGTGGATAGATGAGTGAGAGGAGGGAGATTCTTGAGGTTATTGAAAACGTGAACAGGGGGAAGAGGTTTGTCGCTGTCCACACCTCACAGGAGCTCACTGCCCTATGTCCTACAACCTCTGTTCCTGATTTTTATACAGTGAAGATTGTCTATGAGCCAGATGAGTACCTTGTGGAGCTTAAATCCCTCAAATTTTATCTTACCTCTTTCAGGAACGTGGGCATATATCACGAAGAGCTTTTAAACGAAATACTGGAGGATCTTAAAGAGGTTGTGAGACCACACTGGATCTACGTGGAGCTGAAGGTTAACGTTAGGGGCGGTATCTATACAACGGTCTCCCGATTCTGGAGCAGGGAGAAGGGAGATGATATAAAAGCGGCTTTAGAGGGGCCGTCACTCTATCTTTCTGAAGACCGCCTTTGACCTCTCCTTCCCGCTCTTCTCCCCTGCCTCATCTCTCCTTTTGTGCTCTGAGTATCCCTGCCATATAACCACGGCAAGCATTAAGAGCCCTATACTCAACACCACGTAAGGCATTGCTGTTATACTTATATAGTCAGGGGCGTGCTTGATCCTGATGGAGAGAAGGTCTCCCATTGTCCTTACACCGCTGACAAACAGCAGTGGTGAGAGTATTGCGATCACCCCACCTGCACCTCCGAGATACCACCTCCACCTCTTCCCCTCAAGCTTTGGAACGAGTGGGAGGGAGAAGAGGATGAGACCGACAATGGCCAGTGGGCCGGAGAGAACAACACCTGCAAGGCTCACAAGCTGAGTGGTTTCAATAGGATAAAGGTGGATAG
>JAGHBW010000091.1 GCA_021160765.1 Thermoplasmata archaeon | reverse complement strand
GGAGATGAGAAGTCTTCCTTTTCCGGATGCCATGCTCTCTTTTACCTCCCTACCACCCACCCATTCCCTGAGCTCCTCTGAGACGCTTCTGTGGTAAACGCTTATTATAGCCATTATCCCTGCCATAACTAGCCACGCTAAAGAGAGGTATAGGGAGAAGTTTCCATAAATAGTAAGACCCTCCCGGCTGCTCAGAGATCCTGTGATAGCCAGAAGAATTACCGCCGTTGAGAAGAAGATGACCGTTATCCCCTCCTTGGAGGAGAGTGAGATGGATTCTCTCATCTCACTTCTGAAGCTCACCCCTTTAATCTTCCTTAGGGATAGGAGTAGAAGTGCATAGGAGAGCGTGCCGGAAATTAGTATTCCAAGAGGATTTATTCCTATAATGTGTGATAGGAAAGCAAATAGAACTACGAAGAGGAATGTGAGGCTTGAGATGGCCATTGAGTACAGAATGTAGCTGGGTACGCTTTTTCTTTTAAGTGAGTAATAGAGGAGAAGGGTAAAGAGAAGAAGGTACCAGATAAGAATGAAAGCTGCCATGTAAAGAAGGCTGCTCAGTGTACCGCTGTTGTACAACAGGATACCCTCGGCGCCGAATATAAGCGCCATTGGAAGTGCAACCTTCTTTATGCTTCCTCCACCATCCTCTTTATATTCAACATTAAAATTCCTTTGAAAGCTGTAGAGGGAGAGCGCTAGAAATAGTGCAGAGAGAAAGGTGAAGAGAAGTGTTAGGTTCTTCCACCACCTGAGATTGAGAAAGATAAAGACCCCAATACCTATGGCAAATAGTAATACAAAGACCCCTATCCCGATCCAGAAGGATAGAACTTCCACTTTGCTCCTCTCGCTGAAAACGATGGACCTTTTGAGGTCTCTATCTATACGGGAGTGGACCTCCTCTCCTCTCTTTAGAGCCTCGCTCTCTACTCTGTGCTCCTTTGATAGGAGCCATGAAAGTGGGCAGTAGGCCCACTTCTCCACCTCCGAGGCGGATATGAGTCTTTCGGTACACTTCTCCTCGCTCATATTTTTCACTTTAGCTCTTCCTGCCTCCGAAAAGTATCCCCTTATCCCATTATATATTTTGCCATAAGTTGAAAGGGAAATCTAAAATAGAGAAGAGGTATGTTTAGGGTGATGTTCTTTCGGGCGTGTCTCGCAACACTTTTCATTCTAATTCTATATGTCTCTCCCCCGGCCACTTCAGATGAGGTATTCCAGCCTGCGCCTGTGTCGGACAGCATTAGTATTATGTTGGAGAGGGGGGCGGAGGGGATGGATAGGTTCGTTGTTAGCGTATCGGGTTTTAAAGAGGCGATAAAGGCCAGGCTTGAGAGGGCTGGATACCATGTTATGGGATCTTTTCCAGCGGCGGATGCGTATCTTGTTTCGGGTAGGTGGGAGGATCTGGAGAAATTGAGACGCGTTCCTGGGGTTGTTTACGTTGAGTGGGACTCTCCCGCAGAGCTGGATCTTGAGGTGTCCACAGCGGTGATAAATGCCTCTCAGGTGTGGTATTCATACATCTCATGGGAGGGAATGGACCTCTCACCCAGTGGAATTGACGGGGAGGGGGTTACAATTGTTGTGGTGGATACCGGGATAGATGCAGGCCATCCAGACCTGGGGTACGGTGATAAAACAATTATGAACCTTAAGGCTGACACGCCCTTTGGCCCGTGGATCCCTATGGAGAACTCTGATACTTCATACGGCCACGGTACACACTGTGCGGGGATTGCTGCAGGGAGTGGTGTAGCCTCCGCCGGAGCTAGAAGGGGGGTGGCACCGGGAGCGAACCTTATTGGCCTATCAGTTGGAGATGTGGGAATTGAGGACCTTTCCATGTCAAATTATTTGGGGGGTCTTCAATGGGTTTATGACCACTCTCGTCCTGGGGCAAATATTTACAACATAAGAGTTGTCACGAACTCTTGGCACACCAGTGTTGGGGAGTATGACCCTTCCTCCGCCCTAACCAGAATTGTAGAAAGACTGACCTTTGAGAACAATGTGGTGGTAGTTTTTTCTGCAGGAAATGATGGAAGAATGGACCCAGAAGGTAAGAGCATAACAACATCTCAACAGGGAAACACCCCCTGTGCTATCATGGTGGCGGCCTATGCAAGGGATGGATCTTATGTGGCCGATTTCTCATCTAGAGGGAGGGTGGGTATGCCCCAGACATATCCGGATGTGGGTGCCCCGGGTGTTAGAATCTGGGCACCTCAGGCCAGAAGAACAGTAATATCGGCCGGTAGCTGGTTGAGCAATACAAATCCCTATTATGTGCCTCTCTCTGGAACCTCTATGTCCACACCCCACGTGGCCGGTTCAGTGGCTCTTCTCTTTCAGGCATGTCCTTCTCTTAAGATGTCAGAGGTGCACGAGGATTATGAAGGTCCGGAGGAGGATGATTGGATGGCAAACCCCCTTACAAGGGTTCACGAGGTTGAGGTGATCCTAGAGGCCTCCGCACGCCTGCTTCCGGAAGATAAGGAGCACGGCGTCGTATCTCAGGATGATTCAAGGGGATTGTTAGGAAAGAAGATAGACTACGTCCAGGGGTACGGGATTGTTGACTTAAGAGATGCTGTAGGAATAGCTTTAACGTTGAGGAAATTGAGGAATACATATGGCCCAGAGGTAAGTGTTCTCACAGCAATAGAGGTTTATAAGAATGCTGTGAGGTGCGGAGTGAGGGTCCCAAGGGGTGTGCACCTTACAACCGCATGGGAGGGCATTTGGGGCAGATACAATCAGCAGGCCGGGAAGGATGAGCTGGTTCAGAACCAGACGAGAGATGTTTACATCCCCCGGGGGGTGAGAAGAATCCTTATGACTCTGGACTATCAGCCATATTCTATATCAAACCTTCAGGCGGGCTATATCACCTATGTGATTGACTACAATCGTGACGGCAAGTGGGATAAAAGGGGGCCACTTATGGACGTCAGAGGAGGGCTTAAAACATATGAAATTGAGGTGCTTGAAGGTCAGGACGGGAAGGTGTGGAGATTTGGAATTGTGGGGGAGGGGTTCAAAATCATGAGACCACTTAAGGAGAACAGCTATGTGGAGGTGAAGATATCCTATACAATTCTTCTCTCTGTTGTTTGGGAAGGACACCCACTGGAGGAGACCCTTCATTTTCCCGAATCTGGCAATATTGAAACCATCTGGATGCCGGAGAGTTCAGAATCCTCTGGTGAACTTCTTCTGAACCTTTCTCTGTATGATATGTCCAAGGTGTATCTGGGTGAGGAGAGTCTCCCGCGCAGAGGAGAGGAATTCCCTCTTCTCCCGATCATACTTCTTATCGCTCTTCTTGCGTCTTTTACGGCGTATCTTTTCAGAAGGAGGAGACATCATTTTTTCGCAGAAAAATATTACAAAAAAAGAGTTTAAATAGAGTGAAATGTATTTTTAATCGGAAGAGCCTTAGAGACCTTTGACGTCGGAGGGTATGGAGTGAGGTGAAAGAATGGACGAGCAACTGTTGAGGCTTACGAGCGGGATTCCCGGGCTTGATGATATGCTGGAGGGAGGCTTCCCATATCCGTCAACGATTCTGTTAGCCGGTCAGACGGGTACTGGCAAATCCACCTTCAGCCTACAGTTTCTTTTTGAGGGTGCAAGGAAAGGTGAGAGGGGGATATTCTTCACAACCCTATCAGAGCCAACAAACTGGATGCTGAGGTTTATCTCCCGTTTCAAATTCTTTCAGAAGGATCTC
>JAGHBW010000197.1 GCA_021160765.1 Thermoplasmata archaeon | reverse complement strand
CTCCTAACCGGAAGGTTGAGGGTTCCAGTAGAGGGTGATGTGAAGACTGTTGGGGGGGTGGGGGTTGAAAGAGGAAGACCAATAGGAGTTCTGGGAGAGGAGGTGGAGTTTGAAACTGAGGAGGCTGAGGAGGAACTGGAGGAGGAAGAAGAACTGGAAGAGATTGAGGAGCTTGTGGAGTGCGGCAACTGCCATGAGCTTATACCAGCGGACTCCAAGGTATGCCCGAAGTGTGGCGCAAAGTTGGTAGATGAAGAAGAGGAGAGCTTATAATCTGAACTCTCTGAGGGGGACTTTTACACCGTACTCCCTCTCCAGCCATTTTAAGAAGCGAAGTGCCTCTGCTATGCTCTCCTGGGATCCGGTAAGGAGAGCATTTATACCCTTAATTACGGCAAGATAGGGCACCCCCACCGGCGGCAGTTTGGGGAGAGTCTCTACCCCCTTCTGGAGCCTTTTTAATTTGCGAAGGAAAACCTCACCCCTCTCATCAAGGGGAATTAAAAGATATTTTTTCCCGGATATCTCCCCCAGAAGGGTCTTTATCTCCTCATCACCGTATACCATTCTTCTGAGGGTTACTGCCACAATTATTCCAACAGAGTGCTCAATAATACCATCAAGGTCCTTTATCTGAGCTATATCACCCTCCTTACAGTCCTCCACCACAACCCCCGTTGAACCACAGAAATCGGGGCCACCTGCATAAAGGAAGCCATTCACCATCTGCAGATTTACCCTCTCCCCCTGGGTGAGGTCCCTGAAGGCAATGGCTTCGGCTACCTTAAGAACTGACACGCTCTCACATGCATCAAGAATGAATTCTCTTAATGCTGAAATGCCCTCCTGAAGGTATTGTACCCCCTTTTCAGTTGGCCTGTATCCTGATCCGTACCTCTCAATAAGGTCAGCCATCTGCATCTCTTTCAAATAATCTGAAGCAGCCTGAATGCTTATTCCCAGCTTCTCTGCTAGGGAGGATGCCCTTTCATTGGGATCCTGGGCGATCTCTTTCAATATAAGGAGGGTGGTGAATCCCCTCCTCTCCCTCAGCTCCCTGAGATCTACCATCACGATCTCTCCCTGAACTTAAGCTCCCGAGTTGAACCAGTCTCTTTCCATAATCTCTTCAGTCCTTCCATGTGCTTCTTGGGGTCCTCCGTCACAACTTCTTTTATAACCCTCTCAAGGCCCTGAGCGTACCCAATTTCCTCGGGAGAGTAACTCCAAGATGAGTATTTCTGAAGGGAAAATGCCTGAATAAAAGCATAAACGGCTGCTCTGGTTTTAATGTCATCACTTCTTATCTTCATTAACACCTTCCCAACACCTTCTGGCCCCCGGGAGAGATAAGCAATAGCCATTTCTCTCACAACATCAATCATCTCTGGAGGGTTTATGGGTTCCGGGAGAAGCTCTCTCAGCGACTTCTCTTTAAGCATTTTTCTCCCCTCCGTTATCATGGCCCCCGGGGTATAGCTGTCCAGTGGGAGCTCATTGAACACCTTCTTTGCCACCTCCCCATCCCCTAAAACCTTCTTCAGAGCCTCAAGCCCACTTTTTTGCCAGTACCTCCTCAACACTTGAGAGGTATTTAGCTCAGAGACCACCACTGGCTCCTTCACCTCTTTAAGAACCTCCTTGAGAAGCCTTCTCTCCTCCCCTTTTGTTTTTAATGCGTCAAGAAACCTCTCAAGGTCTCTTCCATAACAGACACCCTCGGCAATAAAAAGGGATCCTCCAATGGATAGAAGGGATTCACGGTAGGATTTAAGGCTCTTTTTATAAAGGTACTGTCATCAAGCTCCCCGGAGTAATAGTCTACTGCCGGTGGAGGTGTAAAATCAACGTCTGGACAATCCTCTGACAGTTTAACGGGGGCGACCTGGACATCAACCTTCACCTCCTTTTTTAGCTTCCTGCGCATGATCACCCCGCCCATACGGTGATAGGCATTCCCCCCTATCTCGGTAGAGCATTTTTCACATATCGCTACTTGCAACCCCCCCTTTTTCCAGGTGAGCCTGATATACGGCACTCTTTCTGCTTTTAATGAAACCACAGAATCCGCCTTAAGGTGCCGGCAGTGTAAAACGTGAAGACCATCCCTCTTCCCCGAATGCTTTATCTTTTTATTAAAGGCCTTCTCCAGGCTTTTCAGCACTTCGTCACTCAATACAGGTTCTTTTCCCGTGCAGATGAGCGCGTTCTCTGTGATGAACATTGTAAGGCCCTTCTTCTTTACAAAGTCAAGGTACCCCAGTGCTTTAAGGGAGGGCCTGTCGTAATACTGCACCGCCACCATTTTCTCTGTGGGCGTCTTTCCTCTCTGAGCATAACCAACCTCACCCCCCGGGGTTCTCAAAAGAGCGAGATATGGTATTCTCTCCTCGTATAGTATTTTTAAAAAACCTGCTAATGCCCTTGCAAGCTTGTCACCCCCCCTGGATAGCCTCTCCAACGCATCCGGATCATCCGCCCTCTCAACAACCTTGTTAAGTGACCTTTTTAATTTTTCAAAGGGACAGTGGGCACATTCGCCACCGCACTTGGGTAAAATGAGAGTGGGATCATCCTTCAGTTTTCTCGCTTTCCTTCTCAGCTCTTTTTCAAGAATCTTTGATGTTGACTTGGCCCTAAGCCTGATCCTCATCCCTTTCGACCGATCTACCATTGAGGGTAAATATGTGCCTTATTATATTAATAATACTCATGAGCTCAAAACCAGGAATCATAACATAAGAGATAAATACCCGGTTTTCATATCTGAAAACCCGGTTTATATGAGACCACCCTGCTCCGTTATGAATGACACCTTGCTGCCTGAAATCAGATCTAGAGTCTCAAGGAGATTGGATTATGCTGGCCTATCTCAATATCAGATAGCAGAGTCACTTGGTGTGACTCAAACGATGGTGTCCAAATATCTTAAAAAAAGACCGCTAAGATTCTCTGAGCCTATAGAGAGCCATGTTGAAACTTTAGCTATGGAGATCGCCAATTCCATACTTAAGGGGGAGGAGGAGGCGAGCAGAGTCAAACTACTCTGTTCGCAATGTATGGAGTTAAGGGCTACCAAGGCTCTATGTCCCCTCTGTCCTGTATCAAATCCAAGGGAATGTAGAGTGTGTGTTGACCTTCTGACGGGGGAGCGCTTTACTGAAAAGGATCAGGTGGTAAGTGAGATAAAAAGGGCCATTGAGATAATTGGCAAGCTGGATATCACTCCACTCATCCCAGAAGTAAGACCCAATATAGCAATGTGTACCGAGAAGGCGGAAAGTGCTGTAGATGTGGCAGCCGTTCCGGGCAGACTCATATATTTGGATGGAACACTTAAATACCTCTCTTCACCCCGTTTTGGCGTATCCAGACACCTATCCAGGGTACTGCTCTCAGCGAGAAAGGTAGATCCTACGATAAAAGCTGTCATGAACCTCAAGTGGTGGGATGACCTCTATACAGTGCTTGAGGAGGAGGAAATTGCTGTATCTCTTCTCAACAGAAGCGTGCACGGGGATCTCCCCGAGGGGTGTGAGAGGGCACTGAAAAAAGGCTCACGGGCATTGGTTGATCCTGGCGGATTTGGAATTGAGCCCGCTCTCTATATTTTTGGTGAAGGGGCACTGAAGATAGCCCTAGTTATTGAAAGAATCCTGAAGAAGGTCAAAAGAAAGGAGGTGAACTGATGAGTGGTGAATATACTGAGAAGAAGAGCGTCTACGTGGTGATTGCTGTTGTAATTGTAGTCCTTCTCGTAGGAGCATCAATATACTATCTCCATATAAGGGGTGGAAGGAAGGGGAAGCCAGATCTGGTCATATACGCATATGATAGCTTTGCAAACTATCTTGGCAAAGCCACAATTCACAAGTTTGAGGAGAAATATGGGGTGAACGTTGAGGTAAGAACCTACGGAGATGCCGGTTCTGTGATAGCCCAAGTTATATCTGAAGGGTCCTCCACCCAAGCAGACATCTTACTTGGTGTGGACAACTCCTATCTCGCTAAGGTTCTCAAGGCCGATATACTCCTACCGTATAAACCAGAGAACATCTCAGTTGTTCCGGATCATCTTATTTTTGACAAGAGCTACCACGTGATTCCATTTGACTACGGATACATTGCCATCGTTTACGATAGTGAAGCTATACACGATCCACCAAAAAGTTTCAAAAACCTCACAGAGGAGAGGTGGAGGGGGAAGCTTATCATTGAGAACCCCCTCTCCTCCTCCACTGGTGCCTCTTTTCTGCTCTGGACTGTAGCCGCATTTGGAAAAGAGGGCTTTGATGATTATTGGAGAGAGCTCAAGCCTACTGTTCACTCGGTACATCAGGGGTGGGATACCGCCTATGAAGCATTTGAAAATGGAGAGGCACCAATGGTGGTCAGCTACGCTTTGGATACTGCATGGTCCGTCTATTATTACAACAGCACACGATATAGAGCAATAATCATGGAGGAGGGAGGATACGCCCAAATAGAGGGGTTGGGCATAGTTAAATGGTCTAAACATGTAGAGCTTGCCAAGAAGTTCATAGAGTTTGCCTTATCAGAGGATTTTCAGGTGGAGATCGCTCTTAACAACTGGATGCTTCCGGTCAACCCAAACGTTGAGATCCCCCAGGTCATCAGGGAATATGGGGTTTATCCAGAGAAAAACCTGACCATACCCGCTGAAGATATAGAGGAGAATTTTGACGCATGGATAGAAACGTGGCAGGAGATAATGTCATGAATCGGGGCCTCTCTCGGCTCAGAAATGCGGGGAGAATTCTCCATTTTATTCCCCCCCTCGCTCTATCCCTTATCTTTATCACTTTTTTCGCTATTCTTCCACTTCTATATTTTCTTGGAACGGGATTCTCCGAAGGTGGGTTTGAGGGTATAGGTAATGTCATTTCAGGTCCTTTTTACAGGAAGGTCATTCTTTTCACTGTTGCACAGGCTGTACTTTCTTTTGCCCTCACCATCCTCCTCTCGCTTCCCATGGCTTACTTAATGGTAAAGTATGATTTCCCCGGGAAGAGGGCTCTTTTATCCTTAACAACAGTTCCTTTTATCCTTCCACCACTGGTAGTCGCTGTGGGGTTTTACAGCCTTTTCGGCACTAAAGGGTACGTAAACCTGTTTCTCCACGAAATTCTAGGGTTGGAGTATTCTTTGAACCTGCTTTATACCTGGAAGGCCATTATCCTGGCCCACGTCTTCTATAACTTCTCCATTGCTCTCAGAATTATTCACTCCAGATGGAGCCAGATTGACGAAGAACAGATATTGGTAGCTAGGTCGTTAGGGGCTAAACCCAGAATGGCATTTCTGAAGATTACCCTCCCTCAGCTCATCCCAGCAATAGCTTCTGCTTCCCTGCTGGTCTTCATCTTTTGTTTCATGACATTTGCTGTGGTTCTCATATTGGGGGATGGGGTCCGATACATTACCCTTGAGGTTGCACTATATCGCAAATTTTTCTTTGACTTTGACTTCTCAACCGGAAGTGCACTTGCTGCAGTGGAGGTAGCAGTGGTTCTTCTAGGAACATACCTTTATCTTCGTCTATCTTCACGCTGGGGAGAGAATATTATAATGAGTGTGGAGGAAAGGAGAGGAGGAAGATGGAGGGAGGCCCCGATCTCGCACCGAGTTCTTCTCCTTGCCTATCTTGTGGCCTCCCTTTTCCTTGTAGTCGGACCGCTTGTGGGCGTGATCCTCAAATCTTTTCAGAGTGAGCTTGGAGCAGGGGGGTATCTTACTCTAAGATGGTATAAACGGATCCTATTTGGTGGATACTCCTCCTTCATAGGTGTCTCTCCCTTCCAGACCATTATAAACTCCTTGGTCTTTGCCTTCCTTACAGTCCTAATTACAGTCCCTGTTGCAACGGCCTCTGCTTATGCTCTCCGGTCACTGCCGGGGCGCTTCAGAGCCCCAGTAGAGCTCTATCTTATGGTTCCCCTTGGGGTGTCCGGTGTTGTGCTTGCCATTTCCATGCGAGTGTTCTATCTGAATTTTTATAAACCCTTGACCTACTCCCCTTATATCATTGTGTTAGCCCACAGCTTGATTGCATATCCCCTCTCCCTTCGCATCCTTTCCACTGGCTTTGCCTCCATAGAAAAAAGCATAGTTGAGGCCTCAAGGAGCTTGGGTGCTACACCATTTAAAAGCTTTCTTTACGTTGTTCTCCCTCTCGTAAAGCCTTACATCATAGTGTCTGCTCTTTTCAGTTTTGCAATATCCTTGGGAGACTTCGGTGCCACACTAGTTCTTTATACTCCCGAATACACCACCATGCCCATTGCAATTTACCGTTTCATCTCTGCTGGGAGAGATTTTGGCTCATCCTACGCTTTCTCTGCGCTTCTCATACTTCTGGGATTCGTCTGTTTTTACGCTATTGACCGCCTTTCCAAATTAGGGAGGAAGTAGAGATGGTGGAGATTACACTGAGAAAGGTAAGATACACGTACCCCGGGGCTACGGAGCCTACTCTTAAAGGTATAAACCTGGAACTCTCTGAAGGTAAAATCACATCACTTCTTGGTCCTTCTGGTGAGGGGAAGACAACAGTTCTTAAGATTATAGCAGGATTTATGCGCCCTGAAGAGGGAGATGTCTTATTTGACGGGGAAAGCGTCCTGGACATACCGCCAGAGGAACGTGGTTTAGGAATAGTTTTTCAGAATTACGCCCTCTTCCCCCATATGAATGTCTTTCAAAACGTTGCCTTCGGTCTTAGGATGAGGGGAAAGAGGGGAACAGAAGTAGAAAAAAGGGTAAAAGATGTGCTTGATCTTGTAGGGCTTAAAGGGATGGAAAAACGGTACCCGAAGGAACTCTCAGGAGGCCAGCAACAGCGGCTTGCCCTTGCGAGGGCCCTCGCTCCAGAGCCACAGGTCCTTCTTCTTGACGAGCCATTGTCTGCCCTAGACGCTGCTCTAAGAGGTGAATTAAGGGGTGAGATACGACGCATTCAGAGGGAGGTGGGTCTTACAACGTTATACATTACCCATGACCAGTCAGAAGCGCTT
>JAGHBW010000001.1 GCA_021160765.1 Thermoplasmata archaeon | reverse complement strand
CTTGAATATACATCCTTCATTGCCAGTCT
This sequence comes from Thermoplasmata archaeon, assembly GCA_021160765.1. Lineage (GTDB taxonomy): Archaea > Thermoplasmatota > Penumbrarchaeia > Penumbrarchaeales > EX4484-36 > EX4484-36. The sequence continues at coordinate 2,669 of JAGHBW010000001.1, read as the reverse complement.
TATAGCCTTAGAGGACCCCCTTGAGTAGAAGGTATACACAGACTTTCCGTAATCGTAGTGGAAGAGGTTCCCCTTACCGAAAGTGCAGCCAGTTAAAACCTGTATTGCGTCAACGCTACAGGAATCGTTCTCAACAACTGCTACAAGCTCCTCGTCCGCTGAAGGGGGAAACCTCTGAAGAACGATCATGCTGGCAACGCACCCTACAGCAAGCCCGGGGCAGATGTGTCCATGAAACCTGGCTGCCCTCTCAACGTAGTGAAGCACCTCCTCATTAACGCCCTCTTCTTCAAGAATCTGAAGAGCCTCATCAACCGTTGGCATACTCATGGTACCACTCCGTAGCACGCTTTCCGTCTTCGTGCTACGGGTGGAATATGGGGGCTTTATTTATAGTTTTTCTCATTTGAAAGGGGGAATTCCTTCCCTTCTGGAAAATTTAAATAAAACAATCCTTTTTAGCCCTCTTGCCCAGATGCCACTGTGGCTCAGGCGGCAGAGCGACGCCTTGGTAAGGCGTAGGTCGGGGGTTCAAATCCCCCCAGTGGCTCCAATTTTTTGATGAGAAATTTTAATATGTATACCACCTCTTTTTACCAGTGTGAGACACCTGATATTCCTTCCGGCCCTCCTGCTCCTGCTTCCATTACTCCCCATCTCACCTGAGGTAGAGGCGGGGAGGGAGGTCTTCTACTCAGAGAATTTTGAAAACGGAGATGGTGGATATACACACTTTGGCTACAGGGACTCTTGGGAGTGGGGTAGCCCAGAAACCTCACCCCCCGATTTCCCGCCAGATGGGTTAAACCTCTGGGGAACAAACCTTTCTGGGACCTATCCAAAAGGTTCCAGACAGCACCTCCTAAGCCCATCAATATCCATATCCAGCTACAGAAACCTAACCCTTCAGGTAATGCTCTGGCTGAGCATAACACCGGTGGGGGAGGGTGGAAGCCCTCTGGAGACCCCGGGGGACATATTCACAATATCCATCTCCATAGATGGTGGGGATTGGGTGGAGGTTAAAAGAATTGACTCTGGATGGAACGGCGAGGGGATCTGGGGAGTCCTTGAGGTTAGCCTTCCTCCAACCACGGGGGCGGAGATGAGGCTCAACTTTACACTCTGGGATTACACCACCAATTATCAATCTCTGGGTGCCTACATAGACTGGGTCAAGGTGGTGGGGGAGAGAAAGCCGGAGGCAAGACCTCAAATATTGTATATCAGGACGGAACCCCTTCTCTCCCCCTCTGAGGAGTCAGCAGTTCAGGTGGGCATATCCGCAGGAGTCGGGGAGACACTCACCTATACTCTCATCCTCACCATTAAGGACCACCTTGGTTCAACAGTATCCACCACATACAGAAATGGAAGCGTGGAAGGAAAAGTGGACACTGTCATCCATTTCAGAGCTCCCAATAAGGGAGGTCTTTACACAATATCCACCGTATTAAGGTTGGCGGGGAAGGAAGCACGCAGGAGCCTTCCTCTGAGTGTAGGAGATAAGGTACTCCTAGATGGGTTTTCCAGTCCTCCAGAGGAGCCTTTTCTTCTTCAGGGAGAGTGGAGGTGGTCAACCCCTCCCGATTACGTCCACCTTCAGGGGGCACTTGTGTGCCATGGAAGGGGTGGGATGGGACAGGAAAACCTTACGATCTCCTCAATAAGCATCCCCAGGGGGGGAAGGGTTCTTATGGGCGTAATTACCTCATACAGCCTTCCCCCCGGGAGCCTGGGGGAGGTTCTCCTCAACGGGGAGGTCATATCACCTGAGGGTGGGTACCCGGAAACCACAATCAATCCCCTAACTGGAGGAAGGGTGGAGGGGTTTTTCGGCACCACACCTCTTAAGAGTTTCATATTTGACATCTCATCCTCCTCAGGCACTGATGCCTCACTCTCCTTTGTACTCTCGCACAACACAACCTGCAGCGAGTACAACTGGACTCTGGATTCAATATACATCTTTACCTATGGAAAAAGTGGTGGGTTGGAGGATTACGTGGTGGTCAGCCTCAATTACACCTGGCTCTCCCCCTCGTCCCTACGCCTCTCCTGGGAGGAGACCGATGTTGAGGACTTCTCCTCATATCTTGTGTACCTGAGCAGTAAAATCTTCACCTCTGTTGAGGATATGACCCCTTATTTGCGGATCCAGCGGAAGGACCGATGCCAGGTTACGCTGGAAGGCCTTAAGCCAGACACCACATACTATGTGGCGGTTGTGGTTGAGGACTCCTCTGGACAACACCCATCAAAGGTTGTCCCCCTGATGATTGAACCCTACCAGAGGGCTTCCAACACACCACCCATCGCCGTAATCAGCACGGTGGAGAAGAGGGTAAAGGTGGGCCAGAGGGTATATTTTGATGCCTCCTCCTCATACGACCCAGATGGGGACACGTTAACATTCGCCTGGAACTTCGGAGACGGACATACTGCTGAAGGTGAGAGGGTCAATCACGTCTATAAGCACGTGGGAAATTACACCGTGACGCTGGTGGTCAGCGATGGGAGGGGTGGGATAGCAGAAGATAAAGTTGAAATCGTGGTTTACAGTGGAGAGGATATAGTAAATACCTCATTTTTAAGGACCCTTCTTAATTACCTGCCCACTCTGTCAATATTTCTCGTAGCTCTGGTTCTGCTCCTCCTCTATCTGCTTG